>NZ_JAYWYV010000011.1:0-98883 GCF_048147885.1 Acinetobacter sp. 228 | reverse complement strand
TGGCGCAGCGGACGGGGCTCGAACCCGCGACCCCCGGCGTGACAGGCCGGTATTCTAACCAACTGAACTACCGCTGCATCGCAAAAGAATCTGGTGGGCGCTGACGGGATCGAACCGCCGACATTCTGCTTGTAAGGCAGACGCTCTACCAACTGAGCTAAGCGCCCTCAAAAGGTCTATCGTATAAATGGCGCAGCGGACGGGACTCGAACCCGCGACCCCCGGCGTGACAGGCCGGTATTCTAACCAACTGAACTACCGCTGCACTTACACAATGTCGCTAATGTGGCAAACGAAAATCAAGATCTTAAAGTGGCGCAGCGGACGGGGCTCGAACCCGCGACCCCCGGCGTGACAGGCCGGTATTCTAACCAACTGAACTACCGCTGCAACTATAAGGTCTCAACATGAAAGAGCTTGGTGGGCGCTGACGGGATCGAACCGCCGACATTCTGCTTGTAAGGCAGACGCTCTACCAACTGAGCTAAGCGCCCTTTCTAAACGTCTATCATCGTTTGATGGGTGCATTATAGAGAATCTGCACAGCCTGTCAAACGCTTTTCGGAATGTTTTCCACTTTTTAGGTGTGAGTGATTAAAAAATAGGTTGTTTGTTAAAAAAAACAACACTTTTTGTTTATTTTTTAAGTCTCTACCGAAATTTTTTAATTTTCAAAATGAAAGTTGAAGCAAAATTTTGTGTCTTACCCTGCGAAGTTTCAGTCTTAGCGATGCCATGTGCTGCGATTCTGATTAAGAATTATACAAAGCTTTAAAATACTCGACGTTGGGTTCATGTAATCTTTCAGCTGTCATTTATTTTTATTCAGAACATGACAGAAAACCTAATCTGCAACTCATGATTTAATCCGTTTCATGCGAGGAAAATACCAGCTGGGTCAGATTGATGAATTTCTTCTGCTGTCTCAAACAAGCAGATTCAACCCATAAAAATAAAATCATTTTCACATGATCTTAAAATCTACATTTTATTCGCTCTTCGAAAAATCCAGCAAATTTAGATCCAATGGCTGCTCTGAAATATAAACCAGTGCATCCTCACTGATCAGGTCAAATAGTTCAGCGATCTCTGGATTACGCATGCGGATACAGCCATGCGACAGTGGCTCCCCCATCTTTTCAGTTTCTGGAGTGCCATGAATATAGATATATCGTTGATAGGTATCACAGCCCGGGCCTTGATTAAAACCAGCTTCAAGGCCACTCAGCCATAAAATGCGTGTCAGAATCCAGTCCCGCTGCGGGAATTCTGCCGCCAATTCGGCATTATAAATTTCACCTGTCGCCTGACGTGCCACAAATACACTATTTAAGGGAGCATCCTGACCAAATTTTTCGGCGACCTTGTGCCAGCCACGAGGAGTCTGGCCACTGTTTTCAGTTTCGCCAATTCCATTTTTACCCGTAGAGATCAGATATTGCCTGTCTAGACGTGGCAGATACAGTTTTTGTTGAGCAAGGTCAATCAGGATGTCGGCTTGATCCAGCTGTAAGTTATTCATGACTTGTTATTCTCTGACTCTACTTTCTTTAATTCTGCTTTGTTTGACTTTTCTGGATTTAACTGGCTCTCTGCAGACTGCGCTGCCGGCATATCTGTCTTTTCTAGGTCGACTGCATTTTGCTGAATGATGACCGGATTGGGTTCAGGGCGTCGCCATAACCAGATCGCGACAATGAGCATGGTAATATCAGTAAATGCTTTGACTGCCAACGGCGCCGTGGTAAACAGCATGATAATTCCACTGATCAGCATCATAATACTGGCTAACCATTTGGCCTTACGCGGCACAGTACCATGGGCACGCCAATCTCTTAAGGTCGGGCCATATTTAGGATGATTCAATAACCAGGCATCCATTTGTGGCCAGCCTTTGGATGAGGCCCAGGCGGCCAGAATCAAAAAGACCGTTGTTGGCATACCCGGCAGGATTGCACCGATAAAGCCCAGGATCACAAACAGCACCACCAGACTTCGCCAAAACAACACTTTCATACATCAACCCTAACCGCAGAATTCAGGTAGTATAAAGCGTTTTCCGATACTGTCCGTTGTATTTCTGCACTTTTCACAGGTTGTACTATGCCCTTTTCCAGTTTAAACCAAAATCTTGTAGAAGTATGGCAACGTTATCAACATCCTCTGGTGCGTCAGTTGGCATTCGCTGTCGGCAGTCCGAATATCT
Organism: Acinetobacter sp. 228; assembly: GCF_048147885.1. Taxonomy (NCBI): domain Bacteria; kingdom Pseudomonadati; phylum Pseudomonadota; class Gammaproteobacteria; order Moraxellales; family Moraxellaceae; genus Acinetobacter; species Acinetobacter sp. 228. The sequence goes on along the minus strand of NZ_JAYWYV010000011.1, from coordinate 96,677 downwards.
TGTCCGGTATTCCGGATAAACTTGAGCTTATGCATCACTTTGAACTGCATGACAGCCAGACCTGGCAGCACTATCTCAGCCGTTACCATCCACGTTTAGAATTTCTTGATCAGCATCCAGAAGAATTAATCGAATTTGTGCAGCAACTGAAAAGTACACGTTTAGGGCTGCGCTTTGAAATGCTGATCTGGTTCTGGTTACTGGATGATGCCTATCATCCGTATCAGCTGCTTGCTCATAGTCTGCAAAAGATTGAAGGCGCAAAAACCCTGGGGGAGCTGGATTTTCTGTTATTAAATACTGATACAGGACAGATTGAACATTGGGAAGTGGCATTAAAATATTATCTGGCCGAAGCAGATTTTAGCCTGCCACATTGGTATGGCCTGAACCGTATCGATACTCTGATCAGAAAAATGAAACATTTCACACAAAAACAATTCCAGTTTGATGAGGCTTTGCAGTATTCTATTCAAAGACGATATTGCGTCCTGAAAGGACAGTTATATCTGCCTACACATCGTGCTGACCAGCCGATTCCTGCGTGGATCAATACCGAACGTCGTCTGGGTTTATGGGGACAGTATATTCCTGCAGCCCGGCACGGTTTCTACCGTCTGCAACGACATGAATGGATTTATCCGCAAGCCCAGCCAAGTAGTTTGACTGCGCGCTGGTGGACGAATGGACTTTATAAAAAAGCCGACAGCAACGATTTTTATATGTACCGACAACCGGTGCTGATTCTGAACTCATCGCATAAGCCCCTATAAAGCATTACATTTATTAACCGAAGCGCTATGAAAACCACATATTTTTTAGAGCGTATATTTTTTACTCTAAGTCCCACATCATAATAATTTTATTATTGATTATACGGAGATGATGATGAAAAAAATTCTTGCTGCTTCATTAATGATGGCTTTTGTATTGACTGGCTGTAACACCGTAAAAGGCATGGGCAAAGATGTGTCTAAAGCGGGGAATGCAGTAACCAACACTGCTGAAAAAACTTCTGATGAAATTCGTCAAAACTAGTTTTTTCCTGATCGTTCACAGAACCCTATCTTAGATAGGGTTTTTTTTATCTCATTCATTCACATTCAAGCTCATATTCGCCTATCATAGGGCCGAGAAAATTATCGACTGTTGAAAACTGCATGAGCTCTTCCGCTACCCTCGATTTAAGTCTGCAACTATTACGCCAGCCTTCCGTTACCCCTATCGATCATGACTGCCAAAATATTATGGCTGAACGTCTAGAGAAGGTTGGTTTCAATATTGAATCCATGCGTTTTGAAGATGTAGATAACATCTGGGCACGCAAAGGTACAGAAGGCCCGGTATTCTGTTTTGCTGGCCATACCGATGTCGTTCCAACAGGGAATCTTGATGCCTGGAACTCAGATCCATTTTTACCTGAGATCCGTGATGGCAAGCTTTATGGTCGTGGCAGTGCCGACATGAAGACCGCTTTGGCAGCTATGGTAGTTGCAACAGAACGTTTTGTAGAAAAACATCCAGACCATAAAGGCTCGATTGCCTACCTGATCACTTCAGATGAAGAAGGTCCGTCGATTAATGGTACGGTGAAAGTGATTGAAACACTCGAAGCGCGTAATGAAAAAATCACCTGGTGTCTGGTTGGTGAGCCGTCTAGTACCAATACGTTGGGTGATATTGTCAAAAATGGCCGTCGTGGTTCGTTAAATGCCAATCTCACAGTCAAAGGCAAACAGGGTCATGTGGCCTATCCCCATCTGGCGGTAAATCCGATTCATACTGCCTCTAAAGCGATTGCCGAGTTATGTGACACAGTCTGGGATCATGGCAATGAATATTTCCCGGCAACCTCTTTCCAGATTTCCAATATCAATGCAGGTACAGGCGCAACCAATGTTGTTCCCGGTACCATGAACCTATTGTGCAACTGGCGCTATTCAACCGAAGTGACTGCCGAAGAACTCAAATCACGTACCCTGGAAATTCTGGATCGTCATGGTGTGGAATATGATGTTTCCTGGACTTTGTCGGGATTGCCTTTCCTGACTCCTGTCGGCGAACTGGTGAATGCAGCTAAAAATGCCATTCTGAATGTAACAGGCACTGCAACCGAACTATCCACTTCAGGTGGTACTTCTGATGGCCGCTTTATTGCACCTACCGGTGCACAAGTACTGGAACTTGGCGTATTAAATGCTACGATCCACCAGATCAATGAGCATGTCGATATTGCCGACCTAGAGCCACTGGCTGAAATTTATGAGCAGATCCTGATCAACTTACTTGCGAATTAAATAAATAGATAACGTAATAAAAAAGGAACTCTATAGAGTTCCTTTTTTAGTTGATGCTTTTAGTTACAGTCCGATTGAAGCCTGAATATGGGTCATATTGGGAATATGGAACAGCCGCTCATCCATGCGTACATATTGAAAGATGGCAGGATCATTTACCTGCTGATCGACATCGACTACTTCGGAAATACGAATCCGAATAGTGTTCGGCATTTCATTGCACATCAGGGCAAAGCGCTGATTGATTTCATCGCCCTCAATCACCAATGCCACCCCATTTTGACGTAACGGATCATTCACTGCATAGACCGGCAACTGTGCCTCATGCCATTCCACGGTCTTGACCTGAGTATTGCTATCCAGGGCTGACAGAACAATGTTTTGTGGCAACAGCATCGGTTCTTTACCATGACAGTCAATAATATAGGCATCAATAAATCCGGTCGAAACCGTAATCAGATGCTGAAGTTCCTGCTGGCTAATCTGATCAGCCAGTTTGCCGCTTGAATTGGTCTGACTCATGTATTACCCCTGTTTTTCAGCAATCAGTTGTTGAATATTGGCCAGCAGTTCCGCTTCCTGGAACGGTTTACCCATATAGTGCGTTACGCCCAGGCTAAATGCACGTTCACGATGTTTCTCACCGGTACGTGAGGTAATCATGATAATCGGCAAGTCACGGTGAATATCATGGTGACGGACCAGATTGGTCACTTCAAAACCGTCCATGCGCGGCATTTCGATATCCAGCAACATCAGATCCGGTCTGACGTTTTCAAGCTGCTCGATCGCATCCACACCATCTTTGGCAGTGACAATATCATAGCCTTGACGTTCAAGCAGACGCGACGTTACCTTACGTACAGTCACCGAGTCATCGACAATCATTACCAGACGGCGTGCATTGGAATAACGTGATCCATCACGCTGATCATGCAGCTGTTTGACACGCTGTGTCGCCTGAATCTGACGGGCAATATTCTGTCCATCAAGAATCAGACAAACCTGACCATCACCCAGAATCGTAGCACCCGCCACTACACCGATAGTGGCAAACTGATGTCCAATCGGTTTCACTACAATTTGCGCTCGTGAACCGACCAGCTGATCGACCAGCAAGGCAATGGTTTGACCACTATTACCTTTGATCAACAGCACCGGCAATGAATGTCCAACATTATTCAGACGTGGAATCGGCTGGTTACCCACAAATTCAGATAAATAACGCAGCTTATATTTTTCGCCATCGATCTTGAAATAGTCGTCGTTACTGTTGAAGTACGTTTCCAATGTGATCGGCGCAATACGCACAATTCGGTCAATCTGAGCCAGAGAAATCGCGTATTGCTGATCGCCTACTTTCACCATCAAGGCATCGCTGACTGCTACGGTAGTCGGTACACGAATGGTAAAGATAGTGCCTTGGCCCAGTTGTGAACTGACCGACACATGACCACCCAACAATTTGATTTCACTTTGTACTACGTCCAGACCGACTCCACGACCGGAAATCTGGGTCACTGCTTTCGCGGTACTGAATCCCGGATGGAAAATAAACTGTAACAGCTCTTCCGAATCCAGTGTCTGGTCTTCTTTGATCAGGCCTTGACTTAAGGCCTTCTCACGAATTTTCTCTGCATCAATCCCCTTACCATCATCACTAAAGGACACGATCACATCGGTTCCCTGACGGCTGATATTCAAGACAATCGAACCGACTTCCGGCTTGTTCAGTGCGATACGATCTGCAGTATCTTCCAGACCGTGATCAATTGCATTACGCAGCATATGCTCGAATGGGGTGACCAGACGCTCCAGAATATTCCGGTCCAGTTCACCTTCGGTATTTTGCACGATCAGTTCTGCAGGACGGTTCAGGGTGGTCGAGGTTTGACGCACGATACGCTGTAAACGCGGCAGCATCCGGTCAAACGGAACCAGACGGGTACGCATCAGGCTTTCCTGAATTTCGGCCTGAATACGGGATTGTTGTAATAACAGCCCTTCAGTTTCGCGAATTTTGTCGGCTAAGGTACTCTTGAAGTCGACCAAATCCGATGCAGATTCTGCCAGTGATTTAGACAGCTGGTTGAGCGACGAATACTGGTCCATTTCCAGCGGGTCAAAGTCAGCATAGCGCGAATTCTCTGAACCATGTTTGGCAATAATCTGTGATTCCAGCTCTCCTTCCATTCGACGCAACTGATCGGCAAGACGCTTGATCGCCAGTTCCATTTCGTTCAGTGTATTGCCAAGCTGGCCCAGATCCATCTCGATACGTGAACGGTTAATCGAGTTCTCACCAGACAGGTCAATCATCTTCTCGACCAGATCGGCAGAGATACGGATCATCTCGTTATTGGTATCGCTGGCTCCACTATCCGCCCATTCACCCATCATGTGTGGTGGTTCAGTACCATCGCCTTCAACAAAGCCAAAGTCGCTGACCACCAGATTGTCTGTTTTCGCCAGACGCTCAGGCAATTGTGCCGTGACATCCACAAAGGCGATCTTTTTCAGACTGCTGTGCAGCTGCTCAAAACCGCTATAGTCGCGCTGGAAAATCGCCTGTCTTAACCAGGTCAGGGTTTTCTGCAACAGACCATCATAGGCATTCGAGTTAAACTGATAGACGGCAAACTGCTCGAAAGACGTTTCCAGCTCATAGGCAACGCTGGCCACTTCTTCAACATCTACCATACGTGCGCCACCCTTGATACTGTGGGCAGCACGCTGTAATTGCAGCAATAAACTACGGTCACTACGCTGGTCAAACCATTGATTGAGCAGCTTCTCGGCATTTACCAGAATTTCTTCGGCTTCTTCGAGGAAAGATTCTTCTACAATGGATTTCAGTTCATCTTCTTCAGAACGTTCCACTGAACTATCATTAATTGCATCAGCAGAAGGTTGCGAAATTGCCGGTAATTCTTCAGTTTCAGCCAGATCAGCAACTGGTTGCTCCGTCGTTGCTGATTCTGCCAGTTGCGGTTCAGAAATTGCTGTAGCTTCAATCTCTTCCACTTCAATTGCAGCAGCTGCGCTTTCAACAGCAGTCCCAGCCTGTCCAGAAACTAGCGACTGAATATTCTGCAGAATTGAAATCGCTTCCGTTGCAGGATAGTCAATGCCTTCATCACGAATGGATTGAATCCGGTCCGAAACGTTGTCCTGTACCAGACGGATAACCTGGATTAAAGCAGGGGTCACGGCAATTTGCTGGCGGATTACACGTTCATAAATGCTTTCCAGTTCATGCGCAATCAAGCCGATATGTGAAGCTGAGATCATGTTTGCACCACCTTTTAAGGTATGCAAATGACGCATCAGGTTATTCAGCGAAGCTGTATCATCCTGCTTTTTGCTCCAGGTATTCAGGTCTTCATCAATGCCTGCAAGCAATTCATCCGCTTCTTCCAGGAAGATACTTAATAATTCTTCATCAAAATCACGGTTGGTTTCAGCACTTTGCTGCTGCTGACGATCCAAAGCAATACGCTGGCTCAAGCCTGCAAAATCGACACTGCCTGTTGCCACAGGTTCGGCTGCCTGGGTAACTTCTGTCGTTACCTGAACATGCTGAATTGCATGATCTTCAGCAGGTATTTCAAGATCCTGCTGCACAAATGCAGACAATTCACTGAGTATTTTTTGAATTTCTTCATTCAGAATGACACGCTGCCCTGCGGCCAGGGTATCAAACAAATGAATAAACTCTTGATGCGCCTGTGCAAACAGCTCATAGGCATAATTGCTCTTCAATAACACTGGCTTTTCAAGCAATGCATCATAAGCCGATTTCAGATCACTGGTAAATTCATGAATGCCCTGGGCTGCCCGGCTCTCTGTATGGGCCAGCAATTCTGCAGCCTGCTGACTGAGTGCCTGAATATATTCCGGATAATCAACCTGGGCGCGTTTATCAAATTCAAACTCGGCATCCAACAACAGATCAATATCCAGTTCAACCAGTTTGGACACCAGACCCTGGGTCTGAATGCTATTTTCAGTAACGGCAAAGCCATAATCATGCCAGACACGTTCAAAGGTCGCATAAACCGTATCCAGTTTTGCGATATTGCCCTGACGTAGCAGGTGCAGATAGTCACTCACGAACTCCGCATACTGAATCAGTAAAGCAGTTTCTTTTGAAGTAGAAGCAATTTCATCCTGTAGCAAAGTTTTGAACAGATGTTCCACCTTGGAGCTGGCTTCAAAAATCTGCTCAATCTGCGCCATGGATGAACTGCCGCGCAGGGTATGAATCGCACGGATCAGGGCATTATAATCTTGTGATTTTTCATCTTCAGTACGAAGGAAAGTCGCAATCGTATCCAGATGCTCTTCTGCTTCTTCAATAAAGATTGCCACTGTCTCTTCAATATCACTGCGAACAGGGATTTCTACTTGAGCTAGAGCTGGCTCAGCTGCACCTAACCCATTGTCTGCATTATCTGCAAATTCAAGACCTGTTATTTGACCTTCTGCAGTTAAATGATCTGCCAATATCAATAATTCCTGCAGCGCAGGTTCAGGTGTAATTTGTTGTTGTAATTGTTGCCCCAACAGCACCATTGGGCGCAGATCGAGATCAAGCGGCTGGACTTGTTTGAATTTCGGATATAAAGCATATTGATAGATATTCAATACTGCTTGAGCAAATTTCTGCACGGTCGGTGTCAGTGGAATTGAACCCGACAAAACCCGATTCAGGGTATCTTCCACCGCCCAGGCCATCTCTCCTGCCGATTTGGCACCGACCATACGGCCTGAACCTTTCAAGGTATGAAAATGGCGACGAATAGTCTTCAGATTTTCTTGATGATCTGGATGACTTAACCATTCTGGAAATAAAGCATTTAACTCAACGAAGATTTCTTCAATTTCTTCAACAAAAATTTCAAGAATTTCTGCATCTTGGTCAAGATAACTATCTTCAGGAAGCGTTGTCGTTTCAACTAAATTTTTTAATATTTCTTTCATAGCTCATGCTTCTTACGTTATGCCGCCAAGAAGGGCGCTCAAACTTAATTGTGACCGTCACGCGATACCTAACGTATGAAGTTAAGTACATCTTGTCGAGGCTTTATCTGTATTTCTTGAACGTGTCTCAACCGCAGTCAAGACACATTTCCCCCATCATTTCTGACTTTATTCAGGCAGTTTAAAGTCAGCTACAGATTCACGTAATGCATCGGCCATGTTTGCCAGTTCAGATACCGAACGCGCTGTATCGAAAGTCGCACTGGTGGTTTGCGAGGTAATTTCCTGTACGACATTCATCGTGGTCGCAATATGACCCGCAGAAGCCGACTGCAGTTTCGCAGCATCAGAAATGTTCGCAATCAGTTTTGCCAGGTTATTCGATACCGTTTGAATCTCATCCAGTGCCACACCGGCATCTTTAGACAGGTTCGCACCACGTACAACCTCAGCCGTGGTTTGTTCCATCGAGATTACGGCTTCGTTCGTATCCGTCTGAATGGTTTTTACCAGACCTTCAATCTGCTTGGTTGCAGAGGCAGAACGTTCCGCAAGACGCTGTACTTCATCGGCAACGACCGCGAAACCACGACCTGCTTCACCCGCCATCGAGGCCTGAATCGCTGCGTTTAATGCCAGGATGTTGGTCTGGTCGGCAATATCGTTAATCAGGGCTACGATGTTACCAATTTCCTGAGAAGATTCACCCAGACGTTTAATACGTTTTGAAGTTTCCTGAATCTGTTCACGAATCGTGTCCATACCCTCAATCGAGCGATGTACAACATCAGCACCATTCGCAGCAATTTGTACTGAACGCTCTGCTACCACCGCTGATTCATCGGCGTTGGCAGATACCTGGTCAATCGACATCGCCATTTCGTTAATCGCTGCAGAAGCACCGGCAATTTCTTGTGCCTGATGTTCCGATGCTTCGGCTAACTGGTTGGTAATGCTTTGTGTGGTCGCGGTATATTGCGCAACTTCTTGTGAAGTTTCGGTAATACGCGATACCAGGTCACGTAACTGGTCGATCGCAAAGTTAATCGAGTCGGCAATCGCACCGGTAAAGTCTTCAGATACCGTTGCATATGAACGCAAGTCACCATCTGCAAGGTCGGCGATCTCATCGAGTAAACGTAAAATCGCATTCTGGTTACGGTCGTATTCTTCTTGTAAACGGCCTACACGCTGCTTATCTGACAAGCCACGCAGAGAAAGTAACTTGAATACACACAGCAAGAAACCGACTAATAATGCAATCAGCAGGACAGCTGGAACTACCGTTTTAAGACCTGAGTTACCTGATAATTTATTCAGGTTGTCTAAAAGCACATCAGACTGGGAAAAAATTGATGCAGCGGCTTGACGAACTTTTACGATCTGTGCAGAGTTTTTAAGAATAATTGCTGATGCAGATTCCAGTACGTCATCATATTCAGCCTTGATTCCTTCCAGAGATTCACGCAGGGTTGGATCATCAATACGCTGTACACCCAGTTCAGCAGAACCATTTAACTGAGCGTTTAAATATGAGCCGAAAGTTTCGGTATCGGCACTGAAGTCATCTGCAGATTCACGTGAACCATCAGTACCTGTCAGTACCAGACTGATCGAACGCAAGATACGTTCCGCAATAAATACCTGGTTTTTGGCAATAACAACCTGGTTCGACGGCATGTCTTGACGTGCCATCTGGTCAACCATCAAGTTATATTCAGCCTGAATCCCCGGAATTGCCTCACCAATCGCGATGTTGGTATCGTATAACTGGTTAATAATCTTTTGTTGCGAGGTAATCAGATCAATACTGCTGGAAACTTCTGTCCACTGTTTATCAACCGCCTGCAACGCATCATTATTGGAGTGAATACTTTTAACTGTCTCAAGATTTTCAGCAAAGGCTTTTTGCGAGTCAGTCAGGTTTTTCATAGCTTCTGGCGTACCGGAAGCGGTCGCCTCAGTCGCCTGGCGCGAAATGGTTTGCGAGAGGAGACGCAGGTCACCCAGACTCTGAGTAAGTTCGTTGGTACGTGGTACACTATAAAAAAGATACAATAAAGTGATCAGTGCGGCTAAAAGACAGCCTGCTGCTCCATAGATCAGCGGTTTTGATTTCTCACTATCACCGAAGACACGTGATAACTGATCTATTTGCGTTTGAATCTTAGCTAAAAAAGCATTACCGCCCTTGCGGCCAGTGCTCTCACCTGTATTTTTCTTTTTAAGTTTAAAGCCCATGCAGCCTCTCCCCGGTTGACGCCTTGCTTACTTTCGAGCGCGACATTTAATTTATAAATTTTATAGATGCGTTCATAAATTTTGGATTTTGCAACAGACGACTGAATAAAAACACATGCCATTGTTGGTTGTGCTGATGGAAAAACCCCTGACAATATTCTTGTAAGTTTTTATCCAATTCAGATTTCTTCGAAAAGAAACTTTTCTTATTGAAATGTTGTATACCCAAAACTTGATCTACGACCAAACCCACATACTGGTCATTATGGTTGATGCATAATACTTTTTGAGTCGGTGAAAATTGGCTGCTTTGCCCTGATACATATTGCGTCAGATCAGAAACAGACAACAGTCTTCCCCGGATATTCGCCAAACCCAATACCCAGGCTTGTGTCTTGGGTACCGGCGTATATTTTGGGGGATAAATCACTTCTGATACTTCCCCCAGCGGAGCAACAAAATATTGCCCCATCATCTCAAAAGCAATGCCCGACCATCGGTTAACTTCATTGCCATTGGAAACGTAGTTTTTATTTCCACGTTTCGCAATGCGAAGCAATTCGATAAATCCATTTGCTGCCATAGAGCTTATCCTGCATTGAGGTGCTGCTTAATTACATCTATTAATTGTTTTTCATCGACTGGTTTTGTTAGATAGTCCGCTGCGCCTTGACGCTTGCCCCATACGCGGTCAGTAGCCTGATCCTTGGTACTCACAATCACGATTGGAATGTGTTTGGTTGTTGCCCCACGTGCAATCTGGCGGGTCGCCTGAAAGCCATTCACGCCCGGCATCACTACATCCATCAGAACCAGATCCGGCAGTTCTGCCTGTGCCATGGTGACCCCATCTGCCCCATTAGCTGCTTCAATCACATCAAAGCCATGTTTAGAAAGAATCTCTCTAAAGCGAAAAGTTTCTGTCGGTGAGTCATCCACAATTAGGATACGTGCCATGCCAATTCCCCAAAAAAATCAAATATATTAAGCACTAATATGGTTACGGATTGCAGTTAGCAATTCATCTTTACTAAAAGGTTTGGTCAGGTATTCATCGGAACCCACGACACGACCTTTGGCCTGATCAAATAAGCCATCTTTACTTGATAGCATAATCACAGGAATATTCTGGTAATTCTGAGAGTTTTTGATTAAGGCGCAGGTCTGATAACCATCTAGGCGCGGCATCATAATATCTACAAAAACGATATCCGGATTTGCTTCGGCAATTTTTGATAAAGCCTCAAAACCATCTACCGCAGTAATGACTTCATAACCTTCACGCTGAAGAAGAGTTTCTGCAGTACGACGAATGGTCTTTGAGTCATCAATAACCATAATTTTTAGATTTTGGAATTTATCGTCCATTTGTTTAACCCTTCCCATTTTAGAAACTATATGCCATAAGGCTCATAGGATTATTTTATTACGATCGATAAACATTTTTAACATAAAGTCACTTGCATTATCAATGAACATTTTCTACACAAGTAGACAAAATCATTTATTTTTAACAACAGCTTCACATTTTATTATGGTTATTGGTTTTTTTTTGACTAACGGTAGTTTTTTATTGATAAATTTAAGTCTAATATAACAAGATTATTACTTTAAAATAAGTAATTTAGCCAACTTTAAATTCGGGGAGCCAATGATGAGTCAGTTTTCAACAAAACTTGCTGTCATTGATAAAAATAAAATGACTGGTCAATTCATTGTTGCTGTATTGTTGCTCTTGCAGCTCAGCTTAACTTGTGCGAGCAGTAACCAGCTCCCACAAAAAGCCACTTGGTATCGTTATTACGACAGTAAAGGTGTGGCCAATATCAGCACCAATGTAACGCCCAATCATATCCGTTATGGTTATGAGGCACTTGACCAGAATATGCAGGTCATAAAACGTGCCCGTCCTTATAACGCTGAAGCCGATATCAGACAAGCCCCGCAACGTGCTCAACAGGCGCAGCGGATTGCGGAAGACCATAAACTTAAGCGAGCCTATAACAATAGTCAGACTGCCTTGCAAAAAAAGAATGACAGCCTGACCCAGTTAAAAAAGCAGATTGATTTTCAGCAAGAGCAAATTAAGCAATTGCAAAAAGATCGGATCATGTTCGTTCGCCAGGAACGGGAATATTTACGTAAAGGTCAAAATCCACCGGCGCACCTCAAAACCATGCTGGAAAATAATCAGAAAAATCTCATTTCCCAAAAAGAGAATATTCAATCTTTACAAAGTCGCTATCGAAATCTGGAAGCAGAATACGACAAAATTATCGCCCGTTTAAAAGCACTTGAATAAATGCAAATAGTTGGCCAAGGCTTTGATTCATAGCCAGCTAAAAGGACTCATATGCAACCTGCACCGCACTCTCATGATTTAAATATGCTTTCGCCGCGCTCTGTGCTAATCGTGAGTGCACTTTGCTTAAATATGTTTTCAGTGGCTTGCGACAAAAATGAACCTGCAGTGCAAGCCGAAACCCCAAAATCTATTGAAGTCATTTCACAGGATTTAGTTGCGGTTCAATCTGGCAATTCAGTTCAAAAAACCGCATTTACCGGCACCATCCGTGCAGTCAATCAAAGCAGCATACAGGCACAGGTCTCTGCCACTGCTACCAGCGTAAACGCGCAGGTAGGTCAATCAGTTAACAAGGGACAGGTACTGGTACGCCTGAATAACCAGGACAATGCAGCCCGTCTGGCACAGGCACGTGCCAACCTGGCCTCCACTCAAGCGCAAGCCAATCAGGCCCGCAATATGATGCAGCGTAAAAAGCGCCTGCTAGATCAGGGTTTTATTTCAAAAGTAGAATATGAACAAAGTCAGGTGGACTATCAGGCACAGCTGGAAAATGTCCGTGCCCAGCAAGCCAATGTTGATATTGCCCAGAAAGCAGATCGTGATGGCATCATGACCAGCCCGATCAGTGGTGTAATTACCCAGCGCCAGGTTGAGCCTGGCCAGACCGTTGCAATTGGACAAACCCTGTTTGAAATCGTCGATCCGAAACGGCTGGAAATTCAGGCACGCGTACCCAGTGATCTGCAATCAGGTTTAAGGCTGGGCAGTAAAATCGAATACACTATTCAAGGTAATCCAAACCGGCTCACTGCCGTAATTAGCCGGATTTCCCCTATTGCAGATCAGGCCAGTCGCCAGATCGAATTCTTTGCCACGCCAAATGAAACCATTCCCTCGCTAAGTATCGGCTCCTTCGTTGAAGGCAACATTCTGAGTTCACAACAGATTTCCGGACAGCTGATTCCATTGGATACCATTCAGGATATCCAGAACAAACCCTATGTCTGGGTGATTCGCCAGAATAAAATTATCAAGGTCAATGTTCAGGTACTAGAACAGCGTTATAGCGATAACATTGCCGTGGTTCAAGGACTGGAAAATGGTGATCAGGTCAGCCGGGTTAAGTTTAGCGAAGCCGATCTGCAAAAAACTGTCACCCTTCGCGCCAACTAAAGCCATTCATACAGGATCATTGATATGTGGTTTACCCGAATTAGTGTGAAGTATCCGGTTTTCACCATCATGATGATGTTCTGCCTAATGGTGCTGGGGCTGGCTTCATGGCAGCGGATGGGCGTTGAAGAATTCCCTGATGTCGATTTCCCTTTTGTGGTGATCTATACCAATTATCCAGGCGCTTCTCCGGAAACGGTTGAATCGGAAATCACCAAGAAACTCGAAGATCAGATCAATACCATTTCCGGTTTGAAACAGGTGATTTCCCAGTCTAGTGAAGGCCTGTCCATCATCACCACCGAATTTAATCTAGATGTGACCTCTACCACAGCAGCTCAGGACGTGCGGGATAAAATCGCCTCTGTGACTGCTGAATTCCGGGATGAAATTCAGGAACCGATTGTCGAACGTTATGATCCGACAGCAAATGCAGTGATGTCGATTGTATTTGAATCTGACAATATGGACGTAAAAACACTGAGTTCATATCTGGACCAGCGGATTGTGCCACAACTGCGTACAATCCCAGGGGTCGGTACGGTCAATCTGTTAGGTGATGCACAACGCCAGATCCGGATCCAGGTAGAGCCGCAAAAACTGCAAGCTTTTGGTATCGGTGTAGATAGTGTCATTAATACCTTAAAGACAGAAAATATTGAAGTCCCGGGAGGCACTCTCAAGTCTGGGAATTCGGAACTGGTTATTGAAATCAATTCCAAAGTGCTGCATCCCCTCGCCTTCGGTGATCTGGTCATTGCCAATAAAAACGGCGTACCGATTTTTCTCAGACAAGTGGCCAATATTCAAGACAGTCAGGCAGAGCTGGAATCCGCTGCCTTTTTGAATGGGAAAGCTGCAGTTGCAATTGATATTTTGCGCAGTTCAGATGCAAACGTTATTGAAGTAGTAGACAAGACCTACGCAGTTTTAAAAAATATTGAAGCGCAGCTTCCACAAGGCACTACCTTACAGGTGGTGGTGGACGCCTCCAAAAGTATCCGTGGCACCATTGGCGATGTAGCCCGCACTATTGTGGAGGGTGCAGTACTGGCTGTGCTGATTGTCCTGCTGTTCCTGGGTTCTTTCCGTTCAACCGTAATTACCGGTTTGACTCTGCCGATTGCACTCTTGGGCACGCTGACCTTTATCTGGGCCTTTGGCTTTAGCATCAATATGATGACTTTGCTGGCGCTGTCCTTGAGTATTGGTCTGTTGATCGACGATGCAATTGTGGTGCGTGAAAATATTGTCCGGCATGCCGATATGGGCAAAGATCATGTGACTGCTGCACTCGATGGCACCAAAGAAATTGGACTCGCTGTGCTGGCCACCACACTGACCATTGTTGCCGTATTCCTGCCTGTGGCCTTCATGGGCGGTATTATTGGCCGCTTTTTCTACCAGTTCGGGGTCACGGTAAGTATAGCCGTGCTGATCTCAATGTTTGTCAGCTTTACCTTGGACCCGATGCTCTCTGCACACTGGGCAGAAAAGAAAAAAGATCCGAACAGAAAGCCAGGCCGGATACAACGTTTCTTTAACTGGATTTCCGGCAAGCTGGATAATTTAAGCCATGTTTATGAAAAACTGCTAAAACTGGCACTGCGGTTCAGATTTATCACCCTTCTGATTGCCGTTGCTTCATTATTTGGTGCCTTGGGGTTATCCAAGCTGATTGGTACCGAATTTGTACCAGTTCCGGATAAAGGCGAAATCCGGATCAAGTTTGAAACACCAGTCGATTCATCGCTTGAATATTCACAAGCCAAACTGCAGCAGGTGGATCAGATTATTCGTCAGCATCCGGAGGTCAAAGCCACCTATGGGGTGATTAATGGTGCAACCGACCGCGGTAAAAACCATGTCAGTTTACGGGTGACCGTGACACCGCGTACCGAGCGTGAAAAAACCCTGAATGAGCTGAATAATGAATTCCGTCAGCGTCTGCAATCGGTTGCCGGAATCAGCATTACCTCGGTGGCATCCGCTGATGAAACCGTATCAGGTGGTCAGAAACCGATCATGATTTCGATCAAAGGACCTGATCTGGATGAACTGCAAAAAATTTCCGATCGTTTTATGACGGAAATGGCTAAAATTGATGGCATTGTTGATCTGGAAACTTCATTGAAAGAGCCCAAGCCGACGCTTGGTGTCCAGATCAATCGTGTCCTGGCCAGTGATCTAGGCTTATCGGTGAATCAGATTGCCAATGTGGTCCGTCCACTGATTGCTGGTGATGATGTCACCACCTGGCAGGATGAAAAAGGTGAAACCTATGATGTAAATCTGCGCCTGACCGAAAACCAGCGTAGCTTGCCAAGCGATTTACAGAATATGTATATCACTTCGAATAAAACCACTGCCAGCAATCAACCAATTCTGGTTCCTCTTTCAAGCGTGGCCAAATTTGAAGAAAAGCTCGGCGCTTCGCAGATTAACCGACGTGATCTGGCTCGTGAAGTACTCGTAGAAGCGAATACGTCTGGACGCCCTGCAGGCGACATCGGGGCTGATATCAGCCGCTTGCAAGAAAATTTCGATATGCCACCGGGCTATAGTTTTGACACTCAGGGTTCCAATGCCGATATGGCAGAATCTGCAGGTTATGCCTTGACCGCGATTACCCTATCAATTGTATTTATCTATATTGTACTCGGTTCGCAGTTCAACAGCTTTATTCACCCTGCGGCAATTATGGCTTCATTGCCATTGTCGCTTATTGGGGTATTTCTGGCCTTGTTCCTGTTTAATTCGACCATGAACCTGTTTTCGATTATCGGGATCATCATGCTGATGGGACTAGTGACCAAGAATGCGATTCTGCTAATCGACTTTATCAAGAAAGCCATGGACCGCGGTGAAGACCGTTATGATGCGATTATTGAAGCAGGTAAAACCCGTCTGCGTCCCATTCTGATGACCACCAGTGCCATGGTGATGGGGATGGTTCCGCTGGCCTTGGGACTAGGCGAAGGGGGGGAACAAAGTGCACCCATGGCACACGCCGTGATTGGTGGCGTGATTACCTCTACCCTGCTGACTTTGGTGGTGGTCCCGGTGATCTTTACCTATCTGGATGACTTTAAGAATTTTATGCTGCGTCAGGCATGTAAAATCATGGCATAATTTAATGCAACACAATGAGGTGACATTCCCAAATGCTCACCTCATTTTTTATTGTATAATCCCTGCTTTAACGCTTAATTTTTTAGGACAGTTTCCATGCGCGCGAGTCGCTTTTTATTTGCAACTTTGAGAGAAACCCCGAACGACGCTGAAGTTATTTCGCATCAGCTCATGCTTCGTGCCGGTATGATTCGTAAGTTGGCTTCAGGTTTATACACCTGGTTGCCGATGGGCGTTCGCGTATTAAATAAAGTTGCAGCGATCGTTCGCGAAGAAATGAACAATGCCGGTTCTCTTGAAGTATTGATGCCTGTAACTCAACCGGCATCACTTTGGGAAGAGTCTGGACGTTATATACAGTATGGTCCTGAACTGCTACGTTTCAAAGACCGTCATAACAATGATTTCGTGCTTGGCCCAACACATGAAGAGGTCATTACTGATCTTGCACGTAACGAGTTGAAAAGTTACAAGCAATTGCCTGCCAATTTCTACCAGGTACAAACCAAGTTCCGCGATGAAATCCGTCCGCGTTTTGGTGTAATGCGTTCACGTGAATTCATCATGAAAGATGCCTATTCTTTCCATGCCGATCAGGAATCTTTGCAAGAAACTTACGACAAAATGTACGAAGCCTACTGCAAAATCTTTACCCGCTTAGGTTTAGATTTCCGTCCAGTACAAGCGGACACTGGCTCTATTGGCGGTTCAGGTTCACATGAATTCCACGTCTTGGCTTCAAGTGGTGAAGATGATATCGCGTTTTCGACTGAATCTGACTATGCCGCCAACATTGAAATGGCTGAAGCGGTGCTTGTCGGTGAACGTGCAGCACCAACACAAGAACTTAAACTGGTAGATACGCCAAATCAGAAAACCATTGCTGATGTATCTGCCTTCTTAGGTACAGATCCTGCCCATTCAGTAAAAGCGTTGCTTGTACAAGGTGTTGCGGCTGAAGAAGGTCAGGATGCACCCGTAGTGGCGCTATTCCTTCGTGGCGATCATGAACTGAATGAAATTAAAGCTGAAAAACATCCTTTAATTGCAGTGCCACTGACTTTTGCAACCGAAGAACAAATTCAGGCTTTAGGTTTAACTGCTGGTTTCGTTGGTCCTCAAGGTCTGGTAGAAAAAGGTTTAACTGTCATTGCGGATCGTGCAGCATCTGTATTGTCTGATTTTGTTGCCGGTGCAAACGAAGCAGATCAACACGCAACTGGCGTAAACTGGGAACGTGATGCACAGTTCACTGAAGTTTTTGATCTGCGTAACGTGGTTGAAGGCGACCCTTCTCCAGATGGCAAAGGTACACTTCAGATCAAACGTGGTATTGAAGTGGGTCACATCTTCCAGTTAGGTCAGAAATACTCTGAGGCTTTGGGCTGTAAAGTTCTTGGTAAAGATGGCAAACCATTTACTGTAACCATGGGCTGTTACGGGATTGGTGTGACACGTGTGGTGGCTTCAGCAATCGAGCAAAACTTCGATGAGAAAGGTATTATCTGGCCTGAAGCGATTGCGCCTTTTGAAGTTGCGATTGTGCCAATGAATGCGCATAAGTCACCACGTACCATGGAAGCAGCTGAAGCACTGTATGCAGAATTGACCGCAGCGGGTTATGACGTCATTCTTGATGACCGGGATGAGCGCCCAGGCGTGAAGTTCTCCGATCTTGAAATTACCGGTATTCCACACCGTATTGTAATTGGTGAAAAAGGTCTGGATGCGGGTACGTTTGAGTATAAAGGCCGTCGTGATGCTGAATCTGTAAATATTTCTAAAGAAGAGTTATTAGCGAAAATCGCAAAGTAATTCCTTCTTACCATAAAAAATCCCGCTTCATGCGGGATTTTTTATGGTTATCTCGGCCTCAACAGAATTTATGACCACCAAAGCAGTTCGGCTTAAAATCTTGACCTTGTAATTTTAAATTGTTTAGAGGGAAATCAATTAAAGTCGGGTTTTTAATTTCACTTACATCCAGTGAACCGCCAACAATACAACCACTGATAATGCCTCCACAAATTCGGACATTATTAGTCAAGTCATGGTTAATTCCTGCAATCGTTTGTTGTAAAACCTCATTTGTAATTTGTACTTTATCTGATGGAGAGATACTGCCTAAATCTACCTCATCCTCCATTGCCAGCCACCATCCTTGATTCGCAGCGACTGCCGCGCCTGGCCAAAGAATTTTTTGTGATTGTAATGATAAGGATGCCGGGTTATTTAAATATAGAGCATGGATTAAGCCAAGATTTTGATTTACTGTAATATCAGTCTTGAGACCTGTTAAATAGCCCGTAATTTGCTTATCGAGGGTCAGAGCACCATTTAACAACTGCGCTTTTAATGGACCACTGAAATCTATACGCTCCACTGTGCCTGTGCCTTTCAAGACGATTTCCTTCATACGTGTTCCTGAAACAATAGTAGAAGGAATAGCAAATGGGGCTGTTGATTCCTGCAAAGTGAAGGAATAATCATTTGATTTATAATGCAAATCAAGAGGCAAGGTTAAATTCCCTAATTTACCCCTCACAGTACCTTCAATATATTGGCCCGTAGATGCATAGTCCATAACCCGAGAAGCTGTGTTTGCTACACCTGATGCTGCTTTAGTCTTCATATAACCACTAAAACTGTTAATCCCATTAGGTGTATTGCTATTTTCAGCACCCAAAGTCAAAAGACCCTGAATTTTTTCGGCGCTTAGACGAAAGCCTAGGACTTCACGAGTAGATGCCTGATTTGGATTTTTAATCGCAAATTGAAGAAATGGATTGGTGATCAATGCTGAACTACTTGCGCGATCATCGGCAGTATAGTTCGAATTCGCGGGCAGACCACTTAATGCGATATTATCAATATCAATATCACAGCCTGCCGCCCCATTCACGCCACCGCAACCCAGTTGTAGCTTTTTAATATTGGTATTGATCTCCATCTCGGCTTCTAAACCTAATTTATAGAAAGAAATATTGGACTGATCATAGTTATTACCAAGATTATCTATTTGTTTAAAACCTTTTTGTACTTCCATCGAAAGAAGTGCCTGACCCTCTACCGTAGATAATTCTTCATCATTTAAGCTGGTCATTGCAAAACTTTGTTGTGTAATCGCACACATTGCTACAACCAGACTATTTAAAAGTATTTTTTTCATTTTAATGTCCTTATATTCTTATTAGCGTGGCGTAATACCCATCGTGCTACGAATCGTCCCACCAGTCAGCGCAATATTTGCTATGTTTTGCATATTGCCATTGGTGGCCATCGCAAAATTGGTTTTAAATGGTGTCGCAATATTATTTGTATAATTCAGTTTGACCTGATTATCTAAAGTTACTGTATCGGCACTGACACGGACTTTCCCTTTAACACCCAAATGACCTTCCATCCGGTTAAAGTTAATTGAAGAAGTTTTTAATGCACCGGTTGAATCCATATCTTCATTGGCAATACTAAAATAGCTCCCCAGATTATTTTTGTCTGCATTTTCTTCTGCAGTAAGGGGTCTGAATTTAAAGTTTGCATCAAAAGATAAAAAATTAGTATCTGGTGAATCGCTGGTTGGATCCACTCCTGGAATGATGAGGAGCTCGCCATTTCCATCGAGTTTAAAAGCAATATTGGTCAAAACATCATCACGTTTAGAAAAATTATCGTAAGGCACATAGCCCCCGCACTTAGCGACCGATGCATTGGTACAATTGTATTTAGAGCCTGGTAATTGACCAATCGCAAGCTCAGCTTTAGCCCCTATCAGCAGTTTATCGGCACGAATATAAATACCTTCATCTTCATAGCCAATAATACCTTCCGACTTGATCAGGGCATCGATATTCCTAAAACCCGCATAATAGTTAACTGCCTCACCATGATCGCCATTCTTGCCATCAATCAATATAATTGAGGTTGTGCTTGGCAAACCGGTTTTTTTATCAATTCCGTAACCTTCTGTAGATACCATCATGTTATAAGCAATTGCCTGCTTATTGTCTGCTCCATAAGTCGTTCCCGACAAGGCAACATTGGCATTCAAATTATAGATAGGAATACCGATTCCCCAAGAACCTCCGTCCCCACCAATTTCCGCCAAAGAGTTATCTGATATAAAGCGTGCTTTCGCAGCAATGGATTGAAAATCCATTCCACGCACGGCGATAAAGGCAAAATCTTCTCCATTCGCGGTAGTACTGAGTATTTGTTTAAGCACATTACTACTACTGCCTAGCGTCTTTTGCATATTCTCATTGATTATAAAATCGAGATTTTTTGCAGTAATGGTATTTATATATATATTGCCAAAGTCGATATAAGCATTTTTACCATGTAAGGTTCCGTCAGCATTACGTGTAGTCAATGGTCTAATATTAGAAAATTGCACAGCATGACTTCCCTTACCAGTATGCCCAATCTCAAATGTTGTTGGGGCCATAGTGGCTGGACGTCCGGCACTATTAGCACCAGTAAAATCCGCAGATAATCCTAGGTTCAACCCGCCTTCCCCAACCAGGCTACTGTATCCTGTAGCAGTTTTGTCCTGACGCTCCAGTACCCCATTTACTTTATTACTCACATCAAAAGTACCGATCTGGGTTTGATCAGCACTCATGGATAACCTTGCATTGGTCACGGCACCCGAAGCACCTAAACGCATAATATTTTTACGTTCGTTATTTGGCGTGTTATAACGCAAGTCTATATTGACCCCAGGATTGGTCGGATTAACCCGACCAGCTACGAGATCAGTTGTATCTTCAGCACGCTTAAGATCCACATAATGATCTTGATTACCATTTCTCGTAGTGAGCACCACACCTTCAGCCGGGTCAATATACAAATATCCCTGACCCGCGAAATTAAAATTAAAGTCATTTAGAATTAAGCTATTTTCACCCAATTTATGACTAATCGTGGCATTTTTAAGTTGAAAATCGATACTGGCAATTGAGTCTTTATTAAATAAACCGGCACTGGTTTGTAATAGAACACTCAGCGGTGTAGAAGTACTCATTCCCAATACACCTAAGCTTTGATTAGATTGTTCCCCAGCAGTCCGAATACTATTCGCAGATTGGCTACATGGATTAGTGGTACAGGCAACCTTTACCAACTTTAAATCTGCAGTGGCTTGAAATGGGGAAATACTTGCCGCAAGCCGGAGACCAGCTCCCTGCTGTGTGGCACCTACATCTATTTCAAGTTGACTAATAATTGGTTTATTATTTTTTCCAGTAATTTCAAAATTATGTAAACCTAAACCCATTTTAGTACTGGGGTTTAAGTTTGGATCGTACCAATTCACTTGGGCAATAGTGGCTTTAGAAATTTCATGGGTAATGACCATACCGTCTTGTCCAGTCACCTCACTCAACTCCTGCTCTTCGATAATTTCAAGTGCATAACTTTGTTGTATAAGACACATGCATACCGTCAGCAACTTCAACTTTATTGTTGTTTTTTTCATTTCTATATCCTTATGCTGTACTTAGCGTTGTTACTAACAACGACTTTGTGCTCCACCTGTACAGTTATAACCAAATATTTTCAAATTGCCTGACATATGCAGATTTCCATGCACGTTCAACCCCATAAATCCTTTTTCAGCACCTTTATCAAATGAAGGAACATCTTGGGGCGCGGTTGTATAAGTTCCATCAGCATTATAAATACGGCCAGTATAGGTACTATAAACACCTGTATTGGCATAACCTTCTAAGGCGCCAGCACCTGTGCCCGTTTCAATCGAAACCGTATTAAAACCCAAGTCCCTGATTTTTAAAGGCTTGTCATCGTAAAAGGTAATTTGCATCGCCGTCTGTGGTTCATTACGGTGATTAATAATGGTTGTACCATCAATTGAAAACTTATCAATCTGAATTGTGCCTTGAATGCCTTTAAAGACTAACCACTTCTTATTTCCATTGGCATCAACATGGTTATTCGGCGCTATTGCCAGACGGCAAAATTGTTTTGTTGCTCCACAAGCGGTGGGATCTAGAACATAAAATACTTCGAGCGGATTACCACTTCCGTTAAGCCGGGAAATTTGAGCCTTACTTAAATCTGTTGCATAGATATGGTTCAAGGATAAAGTCCAGCTAAGGTCAGCTCCACCCTGCCCCACTGTATCGGTTAACTCTTGCTGATCAAGGGTTTCCAATCCGGCAAAACTGATCATAGAAGTACACAATAATGTACAGAATATGGTTAATTTGGACATTTTATACTCCTTTATAGACCAGTTGTTTTAATTTTCAGATGCTGAATCAGGACACCATCAATGACAGCAGATCCAAAATTCTTACTTACACCATCAGTATTTTTAAATACGATTCCTGTTGAATTCACACCATCCTTGGCTCGCAGCATATTGGTCCCCGGGACACGCTCTGTAGTCCCTATCGAGATGCTACTGTGAGTCGCATTGCGCCCCTGATAAAGTGCGCTAGTATCTGCAGCATTATTTTTAATTGGTGTACCACAACTATAGACATTACAGGTTGAACCCTTTAGATCTGTGGTTCCCAGTCCGCCTCCATAATTCTGATAGATTTGATTATAGATAGCAGGAATTTTAGGAATACGTGTCACTTCTAAAATAATATTATTACCTTCTGAACCGACTACAAAAGGCTGGTACATATTACCGAGCACCAAGTTAATATTAGGACTATAGAGATATAAACCTTCAGAATCATGAAATATCGGAGCAACACTGCCGTTCAAAGCCGGAGTCGGTCCATCACCATCAAGTGCATTGGTTTTTGCTGCAGTACTGAGACGAATACCTTTACTGTTAAGATTAGCGTCACTACTGCTGAGCGTTTCTGGCCGGTCATTAGTATTTAGCCGGATTATACTTGTCATACCTAAGGTTTGGCTGTAATCCTTATTATCAGATTCCAGGGTTTGAAATAAACGAACTTGCGAGCCATTGAAACTCAAACCATTGGCAACAAATTGGGTTCTTAATCGGTAATCCGTATCAAGCCCTGATGTTGGCCCACCTGTTATAGGATCTACCAGATTAGAGGAGTCAAGCGCGCGAGCAAAAATATCACTCCAGAAGCCCAGCTTGATATTATTATCACTTTCGACGCCTGCGATGGGGCTTAATGGGGCTTCCAAAGCAATATAACCTACATCTTTAGCAGCATCCTTAAACTGTTTGACATTCTCAGTTCCTGCCCGGAATAACCAGGGATTATCTGCCGATCCCCAACTAAAACCCTGATTACTATATCGCGTGCTTAGAGAACCATCACTTTTTGATAATGCCAGACCATAAATAAATACATCGGCTTTAGTTCTTAAAGAACTAACTGACGTGTTTTTTGCCTCTAACAAAGCAGCAGTTTTCGCATCACTCAGAATGCTTGCATAAAGAGCTTCTGTCTGCTTTTTTGCTTCTGCTTCTGCAATTTGACCCGCTTCAAATTTTGCACGAATGTCGGCTGCTTCTTTAGAATATTTTTCTAATTGATTAACAAGTGCTGTAATTTCTGATGCAACTGCATTGGTACGAGTAAAATTACCTAAACTTCGATAAAAAGCAGAACCTGTTAAATTGTTATTGACTTCACTTGCGCGATTACCAAACAGCAACTGAATCATTTCCATAGTATTTTGAGTTGCGTACTCAATAGCCTTTGCTTCAGAACCAGGCAAAGTATTTGCTGTAACTGAACGCATTGAATGACGAGTTGTACCATCTTGGGCTAAACTTTCGCCATCCAGCCAAAGCCAGCCATCCCTATACCCCCAAGTACCGTCCATGTAATCCGAGAGCCTTTGAGTATAATAATTTCTAATGATCGTATTCGACTCAAAGTATTGTTGCGGAATTTCAGACTCTAATTTGGTTCTTTCAGCAGTCAATTTATCCGGAATAGACTGGGTATAGGTACTGTATAGGCTTGTGTAATTCGTATCGTAAGTTGAATTGTAGGTAGAAGTATATAAAGTGTTATATCCTTTATCTATTTTGCCTTGGAGAACATTGCTGTCATAAGAGGTTTTATAAATTTTATCGTAAGCACGCTGACCAAGTTGGTTATAGTTTTCGCCGGTTGGAATAATCCGAATAAAACCGGTATCAGCCTGCCCCGGATTTTGAATTCCTCTCGCGTAACTGGAACCATCAGAAAGATCTTTGGGTCCCTGAAACACCATTTTAAAATCATCAAGTACCAGTGCAACACCCTCACCAGTGGTGTCAGAAAGAGAAGAGTCTGATAATTCCTGCATCGCATGTGCAGAAGGCAACAGGCTGAAACCGATGGTCATCGCCAAATAACTTTTGCGAAATTTTAATATAGCTTTGATCTGAGTCATCTCGCTCTTTCCTTTTTATCTGATGCTCCGCACCTTTATACTTCAGCTTCCCAGCCGCGTCTTTTTTATGGTTATGCGGAATCCATTATGCTGATTTTTAACACAGATGCCAAAGCCAATTAGGCGAAAAATAGCAGTTTCCGATGAATGAAAATCTCAAAAAAATAAACGGGACATAAAGTCCCGTCATTCAATAGCTTAAAGCAATTAGGTCTTTGGTAAAGTAACACCTGTCTGACCTTGATATTTACCGCCACGATCTTTATATGAGGTTTCACAGACTTCATCAGATTCAAAAAACAGCATCTGTGCCACACCCTCACCTGCATAAATACGCGCAGGAAGATTGGTAGTATTTGAAAACTCTAAAGTCACGTGTCCTTCCCACTCTGGCTCAAGCGGCGTCACGTTGACAATGATGCCACAACGCGCATAAGTCGATTTGCCCAAGCACACGGTCAAGACATTACGTGGAATGCGGAAATATTCGATGGTACGCGCCAAAGCAAACGAGTTCGGCGGAATGATACAAACATCCGACTCGATATCAATAAAGCTGCGTTCATCAAAGTTCTTCGGATCGACAATTGCAGAATGCACATTGGTGAATACTTTAAATTCACGTGCACAACGCACGTCATAGCCGTAGCTGGATACGCCATACGAAATCAGCTTTTGACCATTTTCATCCAAACGTACCTGGTTTTCTGCATACGGTTCAATCATGCCGTGTTTTTCGCTCATTTCGCGAATCCAACGATCAGACTTAATTGCCATTGATATAATCCAAAAATCTTAAGAACAAGTTATTGCGACGTACTTTAACTGAAATTGCCACTAATGAAAATAAGTGAAAGTCTGAGAGCTCATGTTGCCCAAAAATTGCTGATCGAGATCAGCTTATAAACTTAAAAGTGCAGAATAACTTAAAGGAATAGAAAAGCTCATTAGCACCAGCGAAGCCGTTTTCTGCAGGTTTTTCTGATTGAGCCAGCGGCTATTTTTTCTGGCTAGGATTGAGCCTAAAAAAGTCCAGAAGAATGCAATCGGGATCAGTAAAAGCAAGAAAACGAGCATATGAGCCACATAATGTTGGCTGCTTTTCCAGACAATCACAGGAAAAATGGCTGAGGCAAACAAAAGTGCCTTGGGATTAAGTAAGGTTGCTAAAAACAATTCACGTGCGCGAATTGAGACCTTATCAAAATTTTCACTCAGCTCTGCAGTCCGCCATAATTTCACAGCAAGGAACAGAATATAGCCAGCACTAAAAAGTTTGAGAATGGTCGGTAACAGCGGAAGATGAACGGAAATTTTCCCGATCAGAATACCCCAAAAACTGATAGCAATCAGATAACCAAAGGCTTCAGCAGGAATTAAACGAAATGTTTTTTTAAATCCGACCTGAATGCCTGAAGATGCCAATAAGGTATTGGTTGGGCCTGGTGTTAAAAGAATGGTTGCCACTAAACCAATAAAAAACCATGAAATCATAGTTTGACCTCGCTCTAATCCGCGTAGCATAGAATAGTTAAGTCAAAGCTGCAAAAAAATAATTGTAAGAGAAGATATAAACCCAACCAAAATCTATTTTTATTCAATAAATTCAAATATCTATATAATAATTTAGAGTAAAAACCAGACAGTCATTTCAGTCAATTTCAATCATTTAAATCGAGCTATTTTAAAAATGAATAATAAAAAAGCCCTAACTTTTAGTTAAGGCTTAATGATTTTAATTTTCTGTCTTTTAATTAAAATATCCGGCTATGATCTTTTTCCACTTTTGGTAACTGTGCTGCGATTTTCTCTGCAATTAACATATAGCTATCTGCTGCCTCGTCCCCTGCAATCACGGAAGGTTTCCCTGCATCGGCATTTTCACGAATTTTAGCGTCCAGAGGTAAGCGGCCCAGTAATGGAATTTGATATTGCTCAGACAGTTTATCGCCACCACCTGTACCAAAAATCTGTTCCTCAAAACCACAATTTGAGCAGATATGGGTCGACATGTTTTCAATCACGCCCATGACTGGAATCTGTACACGGTTAAACAGCTCAATGCCTTTGGTCGCATCCAGCAAGGCCACGTTTTGTGGTGTTGTCACAATCACTGCGCCTGTTACAGGAATACGCTGTGCTAAGGTCAACTGGATATCGCCCGTGCCAGGCGGCATGTCGATCATCAATACATCCAGATCTGGCCAAAGAGTCTGATTAAAGAGCTGCATTAATGCACCCGTAGCTTTTGGACCACGCCATGCCACTGGAGTATTGTGATCACCGGTTAAATGTCCAATCGATAATACCGCCATTCCATAGGCATCAAGAGGTACAAACTGCTCTGCTTCGATCATCGGTGTTTTACCGGCATTGCCGAGCATGGTCGGAATACTTGGACCATAAATATCAGCATCCAGTACACCTACCCGCAGGCCCATTTTTTTTAGAGCCAAAGCCAGATTGACAGTAGTAGTCGATTTACCCACCCCACCTTTGCCAGATGACACCAGAATCACATTCTGAATACGAGGATGTTTCGGGACATCACGCTGTTGTGGTGCAGCTTTTTGAATCGGTGGATTATTCGGATCAGCATCTTCTGCCTTTTCAGCTTGAGCCGAAGCATCCACCACAGGAGGAAGATCTGGTTTTTGTGGTGCTGCAGGTTGGCTTGAACAGCTTTCTCCCTCAGCATGGTTATGTCCGCAACCACCCGAATTTTTACTTTTAGGCCCAGTTTTTTGCTGAATCACATGCATATTCAGCTCTTGAATACCACATTTTTGCAAAGCTTCTGCCAGCTCATCATGAATCTGTTGCAGTTGTTCTTTTTCTTCTGGATAGGTATTCAGGGTAATTTGCAGAATCTCACCCTGTACATTGACCTGTGTAATGCGATCTTTCAAGGCATTACTGGAATTTGGCAAAATATAGTTTTGCAGTACGTTCTGCACAGCTTCTTCGTTCACCTCCTTGGAAGGCGAAAAAACCGATTTAAGCGAAGAAAGCCACGACATAGGTTACTCCAAAAATGTAGATCGACATCTGAATGGCCTAGTTTAACGGGGTTTTAGGCGAAGGTTAAGCACTGTATTGGAGAAGATGAAACAGATATGTTCAATTTCCAACTATTTCACTTGGTTTTATAAAATGTTTCATGAAATCTTGGCACATATAAATAATGAAAAATGAATGAGAAAGAAGTAAATGAAGACATATTATTTTTGATGTAAACATTATTTTTTATATTAGGTTTCTATATTTTAAGCCACTCTAACCTGCTGTGATTAAAGTGGCTCTATGATCATAAATTACTTATGATTTTTACTGTTTTCAGACTTGCCCTGTTGTTCCTTGGTGTTTTTATCCTGATCCTGTTTTGATTCATCTTTTTTGGATTCGGAATCATTTGCTGAATCTGTATCTTTCGCGTCTTTCTGCTGATCAGCATCACTGTCTTTAGCTTGAGTATCCTTCATCTTGTTCATGGTATCCGTCGCCATCTGTTTCAGCTCGGCGAATTTAACAGAAGCTTCACTTACTAATTCCGTGATTTTTTGTTTAGTATCTTCAAACTTATGCATGGCTTCGTCTTTCAAATTTGCCATACCGGCCTGCTGATCGTTCTGATCATCTTTAGAATTCTGTTTATCTGACTTATCCGATGATTTGTCTTGAGATTTATGATCGGCTTTGGCCTTTTTCGCGTGATCTGTCTCTTGCTCACCATTTTTCTGGCTGTCAGATTTGCCATGTTTTAGCTCATTCAGAAGCTTTTCACCTTTTTGCAAAAGCTCCTCACCAATTGCAATTGCTTTGGCTTTTAAGTCATCCATTTTGAAACTTTCAGTTTTTTGATCTGACTCATTCTCTTTAGAACTGTCTTTTTGCTCAGTATTTACATTTTTGCTGCTATGCTGAGTATCAGACTTCTCCTCGGCATTGGTCTGAGCATTTTGTCCATTCTTGTGTTCCTGATTATGCTGTTTATCGATCTCGTTCTGCTTTTGCTCTTTTGAAACCTGATCATTCATTTCACGTGCATGTTGTTCTTTATCTTGGTTCTGCTTTGAAGTACTTGTCTGGTTATTCTGAGTCATGAGTACCCTCCTAAGGTGTCATAAATAAATTATCAGACAATTTTTTAGCACAAAGCATGCAATGAAGTAGCTGAATTAAGCAAACTGCAACAAAGCCTGTACATGTTGTTGCTGATCATTGCATCAGATAGCACAAACCTCACGATCTCAAACTTTAATCACTGCCAGCCGCAAAAAAATCGTGATTTGTGTTTTGAACATTCTGTTCATCTTCATTCTTTACACTTCTGCTAAAACATTTTTCTGTCATTCTGACATCGCATTTCCTGTAGCTCGCCCATTCAAATACTGTTATAGCCTGATTGTTAAAGCTAAAGGATGCTTGGTGTTAATCTACATTAAACCTTTACAGGATGATTAAAACTACTGGTAACCAGAGATCTTAGCTTAAGCACGCACGGTACTCATAAAACTTAATACCGAGAACAGCCAGATAAACAGGATAAAACTACGCGCTTGGGTGAAATGTGCCACATCTGTGCCATGCAAAATGTTATGACGACTTGCGGTCACATTCGAGCTTGAATCCATCTTATAGGCTGCCAGTTCGGCAAAGTATGGATTCATTTCCGTGGCAATTTTCGATTTATGCCACAGACTCTTAATTTCATTGCCTTTTAAACCGGGAACAAT
Source organism: Acinetobacter sp. 228 (assembly GCF_048147885.1). Taxonomy (NCBI): domain Bacteria; kingdom Pseudomonadati; phylum Pseudomonadota; class Gammaproteobacteria; order Moraxellales; family Moraxellaceae; genus Acinetobacter; species Acinetobacter sp. 228. The sequence goes on along the minus strand of NZ_JAYWYV010000011.1, from coordinate 67,461 downwards.
TTTATAGACATCAACAAACTTGGTTCCATTTTGTTTTAAGTAGCCTTGTTGAATCAGCACATCGGTCAATAAGCCTTCAAGCTGTGCATAGAGCAAAGGCACACAACCTGCATAACAGCCCAATTTATACATTTTAAAGGCTTCAATGATCACTGGACGGCGTAAGGCTTTATGGGCTTCATCTATCTGCATCGCATCAAAAGCCGTGAGCAGCTCTTTTTGAAAGTCTTCGCTATTGATGACATCAAATAAATGAAAGGTTTGGACATCTTCATGACGATGCCTCTGTTGCCAGAAGTGCATCAGGTTCAAGGCATCATTGGCGACTTTTGAACCGACAGGTTGATCGAGCTGATCTGCCCACACATTAAAGTATTCATCTTGCTGTGCCAGATCACGCAAGGTTTCGATTAAAAATGTATGTTCGCCTTGCGAGATTTGTTCTAAATAGCTTTGAGCATCTTCAAGAATGCGTTTGCCTAAAGTCTGTTGTTTGATATTCGATTTAATCCGCGTGACGGGTTGATCGTCTTCATAGTCGTCGTAATCGTCATACATGGTCAAGCACTCAAGCAAATAGCGGATGAGCTATTATCCCCGATAATTTTGCCATAAAGTAGCATTTCATCTCGATGCAACTTTGTTATTGAAAAAGAATTCACCAAAAGCCTTATGCAAGTCTTCTCCATCTCATGTAAAATTATCGCCCATTGCATAAAATACGAATGAGAGAGTGAATCCGTGCGTAAAATTTTAGTCACTAATGCCCTTCCTTACGCCAATGGCCCGATTCATATGGGTCACTTACTTGGCTATATCCAAGCAGATATTTGGGTACGTGCCATGCGCGCGATGGGTCATGACGTGACTTATGTCTGTGCGGATGATGCTCATGGTACAGCGATCATGCTGCGTGCTGAAGCGAATGGCATTTCCCCTGAAGCGCAAATTGCCAATGTGCAAAAAGAACATATCCGTGATTTTGACGGTTTCGGTGTGCATTTCGATCATTATGATTCTACGCATAGTGATACCAACCGCGTCCGTGCTTCAGAAATCTATATCAAAAACCGTGAAGCTGGCAATATTGCTGTTCGTCCTGTAACGCAGTTATTTGATCCTGAAAAAGGCATGTTCCTGTCAGACCGGTTTATTAAAGGTACCTGCCCGAAATGTAAGGCTGAAGATCAATATGGCGATTCATGTGAAGTGTGCGGTACGACTTATAACGCAACTGAACTACTGAATCCAAAATCGACTTTAAGTGGCGCAACACCAGTCGAAAAATCATCTGATCATTACTTCTTTAAATTGCCAAATTTTGGTGAATACCTGCAAAAATGGACCCGTGATGAAGGTCGCCTGCCGGTATCGATTGCCAACAAGCTGGACGAATGGTTTGAAAATGGCTTAAACGATTGGGACATCTCACGTGATGCACCATACTTTGGTTTTGAAATTCCTGATGCGCCAAACAAATACTTCTATGTGTGGGTCGATGCGCCAATTGGCTATATGTCGAGTTTTGAAAATTACATCAAGACTAAACGTCCTGATTTAAGCTTTGATGATTTCTGGAAAAAAGATTCTAAAAATGAAGTCTATCATTTCATTGGTAAAGACATCGTGTATTTCCACGCCCTGTTCTGGCCGGCAATGCTGGAAGGTGCAAATTACCGTACGCCATCAGGCTTATTCGTGAATGGTTTCCTGACTGTCAACGGTCAGAAGATGTCTAAATCTCGTGGTACGTTCATTAAAGCTGAAACATATTTAGAGCATTTAAACCCAGAATATTTACGTTATTACTTTGCTTCTAAACTTTCTGACAAAGTTGAAGATTCGGACTTGAATCTTGATGACTTCGTGCAAAAAGTAAATTCAGACCTCGTCGGTAAAGTTGTGAATATTGCCAGCCGTTGTGCAAAATTCATCAATACCAAATTTGATAACAAGTTAAGTGCAACATGTGCAGAGCCTGAACTGGTTCAAAGCTTTATTGATGCGGGTGATTCTATTGCAAAAGCATACGAAGACCGTGAGTTCTCGGCAGCGATCCGTGAAATCATGGCACTTGCGGACAAAGCCAACCAGTATATTGACGAGAAAAAGCCTTGGGCACTTGCTAAGCAAGAAGGTCAGGAACAACAAGTGCATAACGTATGTTCTGTGGGTATTAACCTGTTCCGTCAATTGGCAGTGTATTTAGCACCTGTATTGCCGACACTGGCTCAACAGGTTCAAGATTTCTTGCAACTTGAAAGCTTCGATTTTGCTTCTCGTGAAACGATTCTGCTGAGTCATGAAATTGCCTTATTCCAGCCGTTAATGCAACGTGTAGATCCAAAAGCTGTTGCTGCTATGGTGGATGCATCTAAAGATTCTTTAGCTGCTCCTGCTGCTGAGCCAACTAAAGCTGAAAAGAAAAAAGAGAAGAAGGCTGAGAAAAAATCTGAGCCTAAAGTTGGCGAAGCTGAAATTATTGGCATCGAAGACTTTATGAAAGTTGACCTGCGTGTGGCTGAAGTTCTTGAAGCTGCTACGGTTGAAGGTTCTGACAAGCTTCTTCAATTGACTTTAAATGTCGGTGAAGCTGAGCCACGTAACGTATTTAGCGGTATTCGTGAGTTCTACCAACCTGAAGACCTCAAAGGCAAATTGGTGGTAATGGTGGCGAACCTCGCACCGCGTAAGATGCGTTTTGGTATTTCAAACGGTATGGTTTTAGCTGCCGGTAATGGCGAAGGGGTTTGGGTGATTTCACCTGAATCTGGTGCAAAACCGGGTGATAAGGTTTCTTAAGATTTAGATTTTAAGATGGGAAAAGCCTCTACTAATGTAGGGGCTTTTTTATACCATTTGTACAATTTATTTTCTTGTTTTTTAAAATTATATCTATAGAATCGAAACGCTTTTTATTTTTTATAATTATTCGGGGTAAACATGAAAAAATTATTAGTTTCAGTTTTAGCAATGTCAACACTTGTATTTACAGGCTGTTCAGTTCGTATGGCTGATATGACTGTGGCTTCAACTAAAAACTATAACCTAAACTCCAATCAGTTTGTTAAGGGCGAACGTGTTAAAGGCGAAGATAAAGTTCCAGTAATTTTATTCCCACTTGGTATTCCTAATTTCAAAACAGCAGTAGATCGCGCTATTGAAAAAGACCGTTGTACGGTAGCACTTTCAGATGTGGTCATCACTCAATTAAATCAGGCATTCCTTGTTGGCCAAATTGGCTATCGCGTAGAAGGTACTCAAATTATTGACCGCTCTCAACCAGAATGCAGTAAATAATTTATTTAAAAAGCCTCTACTAATGTAGGGGTTTTTTTATTGGGTATTTCCCTTTCCCTAAGGGAGAGGGAGAATCTTTGAGAATTCGACGACAATATTTAATCAGATGATTTTCGACATGGATGTCGCTCGTTCGTTAGGGGCATACGGACGTGCCCTCTAACGAACAAAGGGGTTTTGTTACTTTTGCCCCGACAAAAGTAAAGACTGATATCTATTCTTCTGAGATTTTTTCCCACTGATAAACGCAGTAACTACAATATCCTTCATTCCAAGTAACTTCCTCTGGAGATAAACTTGCAGGACATCTTTCACACTCATGGATAGCGCTTTCCTCACAACATAGACAGATTTGCTCTTCCATAGAATATGTTTCTTCACCACATTCTGGACAAATTGCGTAAGGTTCTGAACCACCATCTTTATAATGGTAATAACCATAGTTTCTTTCACAATCGACTGAAACTGCTGAATTGATTACTTGTTCAAATGAAAGCTCATCATGACAAGCCACACATTCATACGAGGTATATTTAGCTGAAACTTGTGTATCAATAGGCTTTAACAAATCTGAACCGCAATTTGAACATATTGCATTTTATATTAAGTCTTCTTGTTTAGCTGAAAAATAAGTATTTTTTTCTAGCGCGTGTAAGCATTCTAGCTTTTCTTTATCATAAACATTTTTGACATCAAGTAATTTCTGCCAATAATCCTGCCCTAGTAGTTTAGACGGTTCTTCATTCAAATATACTCGAACAAAATCATTAATAATATTAAAACTATGAGTCAACATTGCCTCTATAGCCTTAGGATTATCCGTACTGAAATAATGCTCAATATTATTTCGATATTTTTGTATTTTCTCTAATTCCTTCCAATTAACTTCAATATCTAAGCTTTTAAATCTCTCTTGAATTCCTTGAACATCGACTGTTTTTAATCCATCACCCACAAAAAATAATTCGCCATTTATAAATTTGGGTTTAATTTTTTGTTTTATTAAAACTTCATCACTATTAGGATCACTTAGTTCTGAAAGGTGGTGCTTGAATAGTAGCAATATTCCAGAAAATAAATTTCTTGTACAAGAAATTAATCTTTTAGGATTTTCACCAATTAGTTCATAATCTTCAATTCCAAGCTGAATAGAATCAATTGCATTATTTAATATTGTCATTTTCATTCCATATAATTGTTTTAAATAATTTATCTATTCACTTCATTAATTACAAATGCTAAAACTACATATCTCTTTAAAATATATAACAAATCTATGAAAAATTTAAGCCCCCTATTCCTCGCACTCGCTCTTAGCACCACCGCCTTCACCACCCAAGCGGCTGAACCCACCATCACCCAACAAAAATAAGTAGCTGGCTACTCTACCATCACCAAATCGGTAACACCCAAATTACTGCACTACTTGATGATACAAACTATTTAAATCCATCTATGCTTTAAGACTTAATCAATACATAAAAAAGCCCCTATCTCTAGAGGCTTTTTTATTGCTGGGTTTACTTAGCCTTGCAGGATAAATTCCCAGATGACATACCCTAGTCCGAAACCAATCAGCCCATACAAGGTAATGATAAAAAATACAAAGCTGGCATTGTTTTTTCTTTTCCAAAAACTCATATTGATACCCAAAGCTGTTCGTGATATCTCATGTTAACGGGCTTTTTTAAAAAAGTGAAACTTATCTAAGTAATTTATTTATAAAAATATTTTAAAATAAAGACATTTTATTTTTAGAAAAAAATCAATATACAGTTTTCAACTTAATGCTTAGTACAGATGTTCAATTCGTTATCTCTCTTTAAAAAAAGTAAATGTTTTTATATTCTTTTTCCGTAGTTTGCATGCTAATACATAGAACAAACTCCACAACATAAGAATTGTCATGAATATTTTAAAAACTTCCCTCTTCACCTCTCTATTTTCATTGTCTGTTTTAGGGGTGAGTATCCACAGTCAAGCTGCTAAACCTGTATCTCCTGCTCAACAGAAACAGGTGGCCGGTTATTATCAATATCCATTTGGAAATTTACAGATCACCGCCCTGCTGGATGGCACAAATTATCTGCCCAAAGCTTTATTTAAGGATATTCCGCCAGTCCAGGCGGATCAGATTTTAAAAAAATACTATATCGATCAGGCTAAAGGCATTCAAACTTCTGTAAATGCTTTTCTGGTCAATACCGGCTCAACACTTGTGTTGGTAGATAGCGGTGCCTCTAGCTGTAACGGTCCCAATTTTGGTTCGGTTCTAACCAATCTGAAAGCAGCAGGTTATCGTCCTGAACAGGTCGGGGCAATTTTATTAACCCATTTACATGCTGATCATGTCTGTGGCATTAGCAATAATGGCGTGGCAAATTTTCCAAATGCGACCATCTATATTTCCCAATCTGAAATGGATTTCTGGATGAATCCGAAAAGCGTAGAAAGTTTGCCGCAGCAAAGACGAGCAAGCTTTACTAACACAGTCGATAAAATTAAAAATGCCATTGCTCCCTACCAAAGCAAGAATCAGCTAAAAACCTTCAAAGTTGGCGACAAGATTCAGAATTTCAATGTAGTCAGTTCGGCTGGACATACACCGGGACATTTTGGTTTTAGCTTAAAATCACAAGGTCAGGAAATGGTGTTTATTGGGGACATCGTGCATTCGCACAGTATTCAGTTTGACCGTCCACAGACTGCGGTAGATTTTGATATAGATCCCAAAAAAGCAGTAGATACCCGTTTAAAGTATTTTGCTGAATATGCAAAACAGGGCCAGACCATTGCAGCACCACATTTACCTTTCCCGGGCATTGGTCATATCTATTCTACGGACAGTAAAAGCTATCAGTGGATTCCGGTACATTTTAAAGATTAATTGAATACTTCAATAATTTGATCTAAACATGAAACCCTAATTTTCTAGGGTTTCATTTATTTCTAAATTTTTTCTTAAAAATCTTTCACTTTTCATGTGCACCTTTAGCACGCTTATTTAGCACCGTTTTTCTTACGATAAATATAAACATCTAAAAATATAATATAAATTTCAACTTTATGAATTTTTCCCATGGCTTAGTTTGGTGCACAAAAATTGTATTGTGCTTTATATCGAGTCTTATCAATTTCAAGAAATTCTTCATCAAAATTTCCCTTGTTCCTGCCTCTTTTAGAATCAGTTTGCCTCTATATACTGGGTTTCTTTTGTGATTCTACGCACTAAATTGGAACGCACAATGCAAAATGTAGACTTATTATTTCTTCTTCTGGGTGCAGTTCTAGTGCTTGCCATGCATGCAGGATTTGCTTTTTTAGAACTAGGGACAGTTCGGCATAAGAATCAGGTGAATGCCTTAAGTAAAATTTTAACTGACTTTGCCATCTCCGCCATCGCTTATTTTTTAGTGGGTTACTATATTGCCTATGGTCAGCATTTCTTCCACGATGCCCATACGCTGGCAGCCGATCATGGCTATAACCTGATGCGTTGTTTCTTCCTGCTCACCTTTGCTGCGGCCATTCCAGCGATCATTTCAGGAGGAATTGCTGAACGTGCCAACATGCGTGCTCAAGCTTTAGCGACATTATTTCTGGTTGCCCTGATCTATCCATTTTTTGAGGGCATGATCTGGAATGGTAATTTAGGCTTTCAGGACTGGTTAGCTCATACATTCGGCGCCAGCTTTCATGATTTTGCAGGTTCAGTGGTGGTGCATGCCATAGGCGGCTGGATCGCATTGGCTGCAGTAATTCTGCTCGGTGCACGTCATGGCCGCTATAAAAATGATGGCCGGATTACTGCACATCCGCCCTCTTCAATTCCTTTTTTGGCCTTGGGTTCATGGATTCTGATTGTCGGCTGGTTTGGTTTTAATGTCATGAGCGCACAACGCCTCGATGCTATTTCCGGACTGGTTGCGATTAATTCCTTAATGGCAATGGTAGGGGGAACTATTGCTGCCAAAATAGCAGGGAAAGATGACCCGGGCTTTCTGCATAATGGACCATTGGCCGGACTAGTAGCGATCTGTGCAGGCTCTGATGTGGTACATCCGCTTGGTGCTCTTTTCATCGGCATCAGTGCCGGCATAATTTTTGTAAGACTTTTTACCTATACTCAAAATAAACTCAAGATCGATGACGTATTGGGAGTCTGGCCTTTGCATGGGGTATGTGGTGCTTTTGGCGGATTAGCTGTGGGTGTTTTCGGTCAGCAATGGCTAGGCGGCATCGGAGGTGTTTCTATTCTTTCACAACTATTTGGTACAGCTCTGGCGATTATTACTGCTTTGGCAGGTGGCTTCCTGGTTTATGGTTTGCTTAAAGTTTGCATCGGTATTCGTTTGAGTCAGGAAGATGAATTTATGGGTGCAGACTTGTCTATTCACCGGATTTCTGCCAACTCCGACGATAATATTTTTTAACGACCAAATTAAAAATAGCCCCAAGAATAGCGGCTATTTTTATATCTATAAGCTGAACTTATAAGAAATAATTACTTCATCCCAAAAATCAGCTTCAAACCTAATACGGTCATCACTGCTCCTGCTGCGCGATCAAAGATGGCCTTAAATTTCAAGTAAACACGACGCGGCTTTTCTGCAGACAATGCCACTGCCACCAGAGAACACCAGCCTGCATCAATAAAAAAACACAAGATAGGCAAGACAAAATAAAAATGCGTTGGAATCTCTTTAGGTAATAGCGCAGTAAAAATACTGGCTAATACAATGGCAATTTTGGGATTGGACAATTGTGTAATCAAGCCGGTGGTAAACGCACGGCGTAACGACATCTGCTTGGTAATGGCAGCATCTGCCTCAATCGGATCTTTGGCATGTCTAATAATTTTAAAAGCCAGCCAGAGCAGATATAAACCACCACAAATTTTTAAGGCCAGATAGGCTGAAGGTACAGCCAGTAAAAATGCCTGTAAGCCCAGCACTGCCAACAGACCAAAAATGGCAGCCCCAGTCCCCGTACCTAAAGCGGTGAATAAGCCATGCTTACGTGAAATCGCAATTGAATTTTTTGCCACATATATAGAAGTCGGCCCTGGGCTCATCGCACCTAACATCAGGGCGAAAGCAATAGAACCTAAAATCCAGAATGATTCCACGTGACTATCCCAGCTTAAAAATGAATGCGTTATTTTAAGTAAAAATAATTAATTTTGCTTTAATATTTCTACACAAATCTCTTAATATTTCATGAGGTCATCTTATTCTTTCAGTTGATCTCGTGCGGTCACCGAGGAGTCAATCATCTTATAATCCCGATCATGGACAGGCACACCACCGATGATCATTGTGCGGCTTTCGGTTTTAGGCTTATTCATCGCATCATCACAGCCCGATAAACCAAGCAGTACACCGGCTAGAACAGCATAGGATAATATTTTCATTATTCTACCCTCCTCAAGGGAGTTCCTATTTCTAGATTAACATTCCTGCTCAAATAATCAGCAAAATATTTGTGACATTCTGCATCAAAACCGATGTCTAGCTATAAGAAATAACCTATCCTAAGCCTCTAATTCTTTTATTACCTTCGTCATACGGGTAAAACAACCTACTATCTTGATTTTTATGTTTGAAATGATTGCTCATAATATTCCCGATCAACAGATTTTTATTAAAGATGTTTCTGTGACCCTACGGCGTCTGGATCTGGTACATCCCCAGATCTCGGGAAACAAGTTCTTTAAATTAAAATATAATTTTCTTGAAGCGCAAAGACAGGGTTATCAGCATATCCTGAGTTTTGGAGGCGCTTACTCCAATCATATTGCGGCAACTGCATTTGCTGCGCAGCACTTTGGCTTTAAATCTGTCGGAATTATTCGAGGGGAAGAACTGGCTGGTCGACCATTGAATCCAACATTAGCCACCGCCCAAAAATTCGGAATGCAACTGCATTTTGTCAGTCGTGAACAATATCGACGTAAGCATGAGGCTGATTATTTATTGGAATTGGGACAAAAATTTCCTAGGCCTTTTGTCATTCCTGAAGGTGGAACCAATGCTTTGGCCATTCAAGGTTGTCAGGAAATTCTAAAAGAAGATGATACTCAATTTGATGTCATTTGCTGTGCGGCAGGAACTGGCGGAACGATTACAGGTCTGATTGAGGCCAGTCAGGCCCATCAGCAGGTTTTGGGATTTTCAGCACTCAAAGGTTCATTCTTAAAAGATGAAGTCGCCCGACTTACCAGCAAAACCAACTGGAATATTCTCGATGACTACTGTTGTGGTGGTTATGCCAAAACCTCACTGGAACTAATGCAGTTTATTCAGGAGTTTGAATCCCGGTTTTCAATTCCACTGGAGCAGGTCTATACCGCCAAAATGCTGATGGGGATTTTAGATTTGATCGAAAAAAATTATTTTCCGACCGGATCAAGACTGTTGGTGATTCATAGCGGTGGTCTGCAAGGCCGTAATGTTCCCTTTGCTCCGATTCAGGCCTGAACCGGCTGATTATTATTCAAGGCAATTAATCCTTTGACCAAGCGGTAAATATGCCAGATAAAGACTACAAACACGATCAGGAAACCAATCAGAATCATGGTCAACAAGCCTCCGATGATATAGCCTAGCAAACTGATCCAGAAAGTTTTAATCTGCCAATCGACATGACTTTCCAGCCAGGTTCCGCGCATTTCGTCACGCTTGATATAATTCATCACAATCGCGATAAATGGTGTAACACCAATAATAAATCCTAAAATATACAGGATATAAGTAATCAGATTATATTGTTTTAAATCATCTGCACTTGCCATTCGCTTTTTCCTTCTTATTATGCTTTTTATGGAGTTGGTAAAAAAACTATGCATGAGTTTTAAGCAGCTTTCAAATATTTTATGTTTAAAATCGGGTGCACATCTGCAATCTAGGGACTGTTTTTTCTGGAATAGAGAAAGCTGAAATAAAATTGTCTATAATGCTTTCCTTTTGTTCTCCCTTGAGTGTGTGATGTCTTCCAAGCAATACGATGTTCTCGTCATAGGCGCCGGTGCCTCAGGTTTAATGACGGCGTATATGGCTGCGCAACGTGGGCGTAAAGTCGTAGTGGTAGAAAAAGCCAATAAAGTAGGCAAAAAAATCCTGATGTCAGGTGGCGGAAAATGTAATTTTACGAATCTGTATGTCGAACCTGAAAATTACATTTCACACAACCCGCATTTTGTCATTTCAGCCCTGACTCGCTATACCAACTGGGATTTTATTGGACTAGTGTGCGAATATGGCATCGAATATGAGGAACGCAAACATGGACAGTTGTTTACCTTAAATGGTGCCAAAGATATCCTGTCAATGCTATTGGCAGAATGCGATAAAACCGGTCTGGTCGAAATTAAAACCAGTTGTGAAGTCAAAGCAGTCAATGCGGTAGATGATCAAAGTTTCCAGGTTGCAACGTCTTTGGGGTATTTTGAAGTTGAGTCGGTCGTGGTGGCATCTGGCGGTTTATCGATTCCTACTTTAGGCGGTTCAGGAATTGGCTATGAAATCGCAAAACAGTTTGGACATCATGTCTATCCAACCCGTGCCGGACTGGTCCCCTTTACTTTCTCTGATGGATTTAAAGAAGTTACCACGCGTTTGAGTGGTAATGCCGTAGAAGCAACACTTTCTAATGAGCTTAATAGTTTTACCGAAGCGCTGCTATTTACCCATCGCGGCTTAAGTGGACCAAGTTCCCTGCAGCTTTCCAACTATTGGGATGTTGGTCAGAGTTTTAAGGTAGATTTCCTTCCAAGTGTTGATCTGTTGGATTTTTTCAAATCCAAAAAACAAAGCCAGCCGAAAGTCCTGCTACGTACGCTATTGAATGAATATTTACCGAAAAGTGTGGTTCTGGAATTGCAGAATTTGATCTGGGTTGATGTTGCAGAAACTTCAATCGGTAACATCAGTGATGATAAGCTGGAACAGATTGCGGCGCGTCTGCATGGTTTTGAAGTGAAACCCTCCGGAACTGAAGGCTACCGGACTGCTGAAGTGACTTTGGGTGGTGTAGATACCACTGAAATATCCTCAAAAACCATGGAAAGTAAAAAGCAGAAAGGCTTGTATTTTATTGGTGAAGTTCTGGATGTCACCGGACATTTAGGTGGCTATAACTTCCAATGGGCATGGTCATCTGCGCATGCCGCATCGGAATATGTTTAATCAATAGATGATCTGGATTAATACTTTATTCATTCCAGATAATCTGTTTTAAACAGGTTGAGATTGGCCGTACTTTCTAAACGGTTAATCGCAAGCTGCATTTTTCGCGTTGCTTCTCGCAGATGTAATGGCAGTTCATCTGCTGTAGATGCAATGAATGTATGCTGTAGTGCTTTCCACATATTGTTGATCTCCTTGTCCTTATATTTTTAATGCAAGAAGAATACCAAAATCATTTTAGTATTCACTTGAATATTATATATATTTTAAAGACCATATTCTATTTTTAAGTACGAAGCTGGATTTCACTTTTAGTTAAATTCATCGGTTTCAGGAAGTTTCTTTTCCAGCTCTTGCTCAGACTGTTCGTCCTGTTTGCTCTTCACAAAAATAAATCGGTAGGCGGCAGTAAAAAAGCCAATGGTAATTCCTGCGATGACTAAAGGCGCCAGGACCTTGTTAGGTTTCTTGGTATTCATGCAATTTTCCTTAGGACTGAAAAAAATCGACCACTTAAGCGTGGTCGATTTCTCTTAGAAATAACAGGTTATTTCAGGTCATCTTTGTTTTGGGTAGAACGGTCAATATCAACATTCGGCTCTTTTTCTCCGGTTGAACCAAATGGATTATTGGCTGGCGGATGAGTCGGATCGACTTTTACTGAATCCGGTACAGCTTGATCCTCGCCCGGGACCGGATCAATACCCAAAGACTCATCATCCTGTGGCGCAGTCGTAAGGATGGCCGGTGTCGTATGAGATAAATCGTCATCTATAGGGGTATTATCTGAGTCTTGATTTGGCACGATACCTGCTCCTGGAGTTGTGATTGAAGAATCATTAGTACCTGTTCCGGTAGTACGGTTTTTGCCACCTAAGCTGGAAAATATACTGTTTTCAGCTTTTTCTTTGACCGGATTTGGATGTTTAGCTTCTCGTTTGGCTTTATCAATCAGATCTGTAAGTACACGCTCAGCAGGTTGACGGCCGCCCAGACCAAATGCCAAGGCAAATGCCACTGCTACAGCACCTAGAGTTAAACCGAATGCCAGATTAACAATTGAATCGGCAATACCCATGGCACGCAGACCCATTGCTACAACTAGTCCCATGATCAGAACACGAACCAGATTCCCTAACCAGTGTGAACTCTTGTATTCGCCGCGCTGTACGATATTAGCAACGATATTGGCCAGCCAGAAACCGATAACCAGAATTACCGCACCTAGCAGGATGTTGGCACCAAAGTAGATGAACATCGCAATCAGGCCACTGATCTGTTCAAAGCCAAGGCGATTCGCTGCTTCCGATACTGCAAATAGCATGGTGAAGAAAACGATCAGGTAACCGACTACACTTGAAAGTTTAGTCGTTCCTAAAAAGCGTTGGACGTCCAGTTTGGCAGGAACTTCATCAACACCTGTACCGGCGATTACTTCAACTACCAGAGCAGCAACCAGTTTAGACACCACATAAGCCAGTATCAGAATCAACGCAGCAGCGATGATATTTGGAATGGCATTCATGATTTCATACAGCATGGCTGTAGCAGGCTGAGAAATTGCCTCGATACCCAGTGCTTCAAATGCAACGATGAGCGCAGTAATAATGACCACGGCGAAGATGAATGTACCAATTACCTGGGCGACATTCGAGTTTTTAAAAATTCCTACTTTTTCAGCATGCTGTTGTAAATTAAAACTATTTACCAGTCCTTCCACGATACCACGTAAAATTTTAGCCAAGATATAACCGACAAAAATGATCACTGCAGCAATAAAGATATTTGGTAAATAACTTACGACATCAGTCAGCATATTTTCAACCGGTAACAACAGACCGTTGAGACCTAGAATCGAGAGTACGATTGGCAAAAATAGCAACAGGATTAACCAGTAAACAATTTGACTGATGTTTTGGCTGATCGGACTGACACCTACTTCCGCACTGAGTTTTTCATCCAGTTGCGTTCGGTCAAGTACCTTCTGCAATCCCATCTTGACCAGATTGGCTACAATCCAGCCTATGAATCCAATTGCAATTGCACCTAGTAACTGCGGGATAAATAACAGGAACTGCTCGATCATATTACTGAATGGACCACTGACACCAGTAAGATTCAGTACATTCAGTGCACCAATCACGGCAATAATCAGAATAATCCAGAATACGACACGGGCAACAATACTTTCTACATTAGAGTGATGGCCTGTCGCCGTATTTAAGTGTGTATTGGTCCCCAGTTTCTGCAAGAGCTTTTTAACAGCTGCCGAAACCAGTAACGCAATGATCCAGCCAATTACTAAGATGGCAATTGCACTAAGAATGGGATAAAACTGATCCCAATAGTACATTGCATCGAAGCCACCACGCGGGCTTCTCATATAATCATTCATGTTGTTCTACCCTCATTGTTATTAAGCTATTTATCTGAAATCGGGGCATGTCCCTGAAGCAATCAGCCCCTTCTTCTTCCGGATTCATATTTGGATTTGATGTTTTCAGACTTACACCAGGTAGATGGCACTACCTTCAAATATCATGCTCCATTGCAAAAAAGCCCCAGTGGTTCACTAGAGCTTTTCAGGTATTTTTAGTTATTGGGTGGCCTGCCCATCAGTCGCGGTTGCAGTTGCTTCTGTACCATCAGTTGCAGTTGCTTCAGTTCCATTATTCATGGTAGCAGTGCCTTGTGTAGGCTCACCGACTGGGGTCGAATTATTTGGGGTAGCAGGCTGCACATTTGGATTTGGATGCCCAGCAGGCGCATCACTTGCATCTGGCTTCATGTCAGAAAACATATAAAACAGTAGGGCAAGTAAAAAAATACCGACCAAAATCAAGATATAAACAGGGATACGCTTTTTCTGCGTCACGTCTGCCTGATGATTCAAAGGTGGTTTTTTATTGAAATCATCGACCATAACCATCCTCACTCTTTGTTATTCATAAGTAGATTTTTAGAATAACAAGCTGTGAATAAGGCTTCTGTGACAAAACATGGTGAGATGGTGACGAGATGTAAGTCACTAATCCCTCAGAATTCTCTCATTGATGCCTTGGTTAAAATAGCCGTTTTACTGAAGTATGTTGCACATCGACTGGGGTTTGGTGTTCATCTTTCAACTGCACCCCTGAAAGCTTAAGTTCGCAGGATTTACGCATCAATGCCACCAGTCGCTGAATGGCAATTGGATAGGCGAGACCTGCAGGCCGCACATTGGAAATACAGTTACGCAAGGCATCATGACAGCCTTTAAAAGCATTATAAGTATAGTAAATACCCATACTGTCTGGTGAGCTTAAGCCTGGCCGCTCACCAATCAGCATAACCAGCATTTTGGCTTTCAGGATTTCTGCGACTTCATCCCCTAAAGCGACCCGACTGCCTTGTGCAATTACCATGGGCGCAACCTTCCAGCCTTCCTCCTTGCAAGCGTCTATCAAGGCTGGAACAAAATAAGGTACATTTTCCTCAATAGCGCGTGCTGACAGTCCATCTCCCAGCACAATGGCTACATCCCAATATTGCTGATGTTCGGCCCGGTATTGCTGCAACATTGCTTTGGAGTGTTCTGAAAGCACACGCCCAAGATCGGGACGTTTAAGATAAAGATCTTTCTCTACCGCCTGACTGTCAATTTCCAGAATGGCTAGTCCTGTTTTACTCAAAACCGATTTTAAAGATTCAACATCAAGTGGCTTCAGTACGGCATCTTTGGCCTGGGCATGCGCTAGCTGAAATTCCAGACTTGGTCGAGTCGGCAAGCTGCCACCAGTTCGGCCTAAGGCAATCCGTGCATCAGTAAAAGCTTTCAATTTCTGCCAGGGATTATCCTGTAATTGGGACTCAAATTTCACATCGGCAATCAGTTTCATAGTACTTCCTCAAGACAGGATTAGACGTGAAAATTGCTTCGGTAGCTCGGTCGGCCAGTGCAGCTGATTGGACTGTTGCGCCAAAATTCCCTGCTGCTCCAGCCAGTGGTCAAATTCGGGGGCCGGTTTTAATCCCAGTAACTGCCGGATGTAGAGCGCATCATGAAAGGAGGTCGTCTGATAATTCAGCATCACATCATCTGAACCGGGAATACCCATGATAAAATTTAGTCCGGCATTGGCAAGCAAGGTCAGCAGTACATCCATATCATCCTGATCGGCATCGGCATGATTGGTGTAGCAAATATCACAGCCCATTGGTACACCGAGCAGCTTGCCACAGAAATGATCTTCCAGCCCGGCCCGGATAATCTGCTTGCCATTATACAGATATTCCGGCCCGATAAAGCCGACCACGGTATTGACCAGCAAGGGATTAAACTTACGCGCCACGGCGTAAGCACGTGCTTCCAGGGTCTGCTGGTCCACGCCATGATGGCCATTGCTGGATAAGGCACTGCCCTGTCCGGTTTCAAAATACATCACGTTTTGGCCCACTGTGCCGCGTTGCAGGCTTAAGGTCGCCTCATAACCTTCCTGTAACAGCGCCAGATTGATGCCGAAACCGGTATTGGCTTTTTCGGTTCCCGCAATGGACTGGAACATTAAATCAATCGGAACATTTTTATTTGCCAACTGAATTCCGGACGTGATATGGGTCAAAACACAAGATTGAGTTGGAATCTCATATTCCTGAATAACGTGATCGAGCAGTTTGAGCAGCTCAGTCAAATTCTGCAGATTATCTGTGGCCGGATTGATTCCTATGACTGCATCACCATTGCCGTACATCATTCCATCCAGAATCGAAGCTGAGATCCCCATTAGATCATCAGTCGGATGGTTCGGCTGCAAGCGGGTCGATAGATGCCCTGCCAGACCAATGGTATTTCTAAAACGTGTGATTACACGACACTTTTTTGCCACCAGAATCAGATCCTGATTGCGCATAATTTTGCTCACTGCCGCGACCATTTCTGGAATCAGGCCCATTTTTAAGGCCGTAATCTTTTCTGTGGTGGCATCTGCACTCAGCAGCCAGTTACGAAAATCTCCAACAGTAAAATGCGAGATCGGATAAAAGGCCTCAGCATCATGTTCATCCATAATCAGACGGGTGATTTCATCCTCTTCATAAGGAACCACTGCTTCTTGCAAAAACTGTTGTAACGGTACTTCTGCCAGACACATTTGTGCAGCAACACGCTCGGTTGCATTTACGGCCGCAATCCCTGCCAGCTGATCACCAGAACGTTCAGGTGTAGCCTTGGCCAACAGGGTTTTTAAATCCTCAAAGACATAATGCTGACTGGCCACATTGATCTGATACAGCATAAGCGTTTTCTCCCTGATAGATAATTTATTTCAATTCCTTTTCTGCTGCCTCGATACGGGCAAATTCTTCT
Organism: Acinetobacter sp. 228; assembly: GCF_048147885.1. Classification (NCBI taxonomy): domain Bacteria; kingdom Pseudomonadati; phylum Pseudomonadota; class Gammaproteobacteria; order Moraxellales; family Moraxellaceae; genus Acinetobacter; species Acinetobacter sp. 228. The sequence continues at coordinate 50,631 of NZ_JAYWYV010000011.1, read as the reverse complement.
TCCGGTGTCCCGGCCACCAGATGATGACGGCTATACAGCAGGAAATAGAGAATCAGTGCAATGTAAATGGCAGCTGCCATTAACCAGACTTTTGGATCAACCAGAAAGCCTGCGACCACTGCAATGGCTGCAAGTACTAAAGCAATCGATGCCGTGACAATACCACCTGGTGCTTTATATGGACGTGCCAGATTTGGTCGAGACAGTTTAAGCTTGATGTAGGACATCATCATCAAGACATAGGAAATAGTGGCACCAAAGACTGCCATCAGAATCAGCAGATCACCTTCACCCGAAAGGGACAACAGGAAGCCAATAATCCCCGGAATAATTATGGCCAAATAAGGTACATGATTGCTGTTGGTCAATGACAGTTTTTTCGGTAAATAACCGGCACGTGAGAGTGCAAAAATTTGACGGGAATAGGCATAGATAATCGAGAAGAAACTGGCGATCAGACCCGCCAGCCCGACAAAATTCACGAAACTTGCCATCCAGGTATTGGCACCATACACTGCAACCAAGGCATCCACCAGTGGTGCACCAGAATCTTTCAGCGTATCTGCACCTGCTGCGCCAGGACCGAGCAGCAAAATACTCAGGGCAAAGAATGCCAGAATCAGCATGGAACCAATCAGGCCACGTGGCAAAGATTTGGCTGGTTCTTTGGCTTCCTCGGCTGCCAATGGCACCCCTTCAACTGCCAGAAAAAACCAGATCGCATAAGGCACTGCTGCCCAGATACCCAGATAACCCAATGGCAGGAAACTGCTTGCACCAACTGCTTCCGTACTGACTGCAATATCAAACAGGTTTGCACTATTAAAATAGGGCAACATGCCAAAGATAAACACCATCAAGGCAATCGCGGCAATGGCAGTGATCACAAATATGATCTTGAGTGCTTCACCTGCACCTTTCAGATGCAAGCCCATAAAAACCAGATAGCTCACCAAGTAAATGATCCAGCCGCCAATACCAAACAAGGCTTCACAATAGGCACCAATAAAACAGGCAATTGCTGCCGGAGCGATAGCATACTCGATCAGGATGGCACTTCCAGTCAGATAGCCGCCAAAGGGACCAAAAGCAGTACGGGCAAAACTGTATCCCCCACCGGCGGTAGGCAGCATGGTCGACATTTCGGACATGGCCAGACACATACACAGATACATGAATGCCACTACAATGGTCGCAATAAACATACCTCCCCAACCCGCTTGTGCCAGACCGAAATTCCAGCCGGCAAAATCACCGGAAATCACATACGCGACCCCCAGACCAACAAGAAGCAACCAGCCTACAGCACCTTTCTTGAGCTGTCGCAAGGCAAAATAATCTTCCTGTACTGCTGTTTCAGTCACACCAGTATCAATCACACTTTTTGATTCTGACATAGCAACCTCTTTGTTTTTATGTTTATTCCCTGAAAATATGCATAAGTCGTACCAGTTACGGAGGCTACAGCGAAGACATCCGGAACGCTGCCTTTCAGCGATGAAATGCGTTATAATTATCCACCTTTTCATTTATACACCCGAGTTATATGGCGTATCGTCAACAAAGTGTATCGCTTGATCTTGATACTGACGTCACACATCAATGCATGCTGCACTACAGCCGCGATCAGCATCTGATTGGAATTATTGAATTCAGCAAGCCAAGCTTCCTGCTTCGCTGGCAGGATCTGGAATATTTCCGTCGTCGTACCGAGGAATTTTCCGTGATGCCTTTTCCGGACTGTGTCAATGCAATGATTATCGATATTCGAGATGTAACGGCATGGCTAGATAATGAAGTGCCGATTATTCCGTGGCGCTTACTGGAAGAAGACTGTCCAGTGCGTCTGGTAGTGCCTGCAGACCGTATTGAGCACTATGCAGGATTCTTTGAACCGACCTGGCTCAGCCCCGATGTCGAAACCGCCATTCAGGAAATCCGTGAATCCATGGATATGTTTGTACATTAAGCTTGAAACAAAAAACCTCCGCAATGGAGGTTTTTTATGACTTATTGTTTTTTCGTCTTTTGAAACTCAGCCTCATCCCTATTTGCATCTTGTCCCTGATCCAACAGGTTTTCTTTTTAAGTCAGTAACATTTCAGCAATAAATTCAGCTTGAGTCCTGCTGGAATTATCCACTAAGATGAATATAAACGAGCATTTAGACTTTATAGCAATAATCTTAATACAGTCTCAGCATAAAAATAGGCTCGATCATAATAATGGAAAAATGGAGTTTCACGATGAAATTAAAATCTCAATTCGCTACCTTGCTGTGTGCCACCCCGCTGATCTTGGGACTGAGTGCCTGTAGTGATAATCAGGCGCCAAATACTCAGCAAAGCGGCGAGAAGGCTTCCGGCACACTCAATAAAATCAAACAGTCCGGCACCATTGTTTTAGGTTATCGCGACTCCTCGATTCCATTTTCCTATATTGCCGACAACCCGAATCAACCCGTCGGCTATGCGCATGATCTGCAACTAAAAGTGGTCGAAGCCGTCAAACAGAATCTGAACATGCCTGATCTAAAAATCCGTTATAACCTGGTAACCAGCCAGAACCGGATTCCTCTGGTTTCCAATGGTACGGTTGATCTGGAATGTGGATCGACAACTAACAACAAAGAACGTCAGCAACAGGTCGATTTCTCAGTCGGCTTCTTTGAAGTGGGTTCCCGCCTGTTAACCGCAACCGATTCCGGAATCAAGGACTTTAGCGATCTTAAAGGTAAAAAGGTCGTCACCACTGCCGGCACCACATCTGAACGTTATATCCGCCAGCACGAAAAAGAACTGGGTATTGGTGAAATTATTTCTGCCAAAGATCATGCAGAATCCTTTTTAATGCTGCAAAATGGCCGGGCTGCAGCCTTCATGATGGATGACATTCTGCTGGCCGGAGAAAAATCCAAGGCTAAAAATCCGGAGAAGTGGCACATTGTTGGCACTGCCCCGATTCATGAAATTTATGGCTGTATGCTGCGTAAGGGTGACCCCGAGTTTAAGCAGGTTGTGGATGATGCTATTAAAGCCACGTATAGCTCCGGTGAAATCAACAATATGTATAAAAAATGGTTCCAGTCGCCTATTCCACCTAAGAATATCAACTTGAACTATGCCATGTCTGATGCGTTAAAAAATTTGATCAGCAACCCGCATGACCGTGATCAATAAGCATTGAATCTTATCCACCTTACTTAAGCCTAATATGTTTAAGGATCTTTGTTGGAGTTGCGATGAATTATAGCTGGAATTGGGGTGTCTTATTGCAACCGACCGGGATTGGGGATACCACCTATCTGAACTGGATCATGACGGGTATCGGCTGGTTGGCTGTGATTGCGATTGTCGCCTGGTCAATTGCTATGCTGCTGGGTAGCCTCTTAGGCATCATGCGGACCTTACCCAGTCCTACAGCTCGGGCTATTGGAACGGCCTATGTGACCATTTTCCGTAATGTGCCTTTACTGATCCAGTTATTTATCTGGTTTTATGTGGTGCCCAACTTTCTGCCCAGCTATATTCATAACTGGTGGATCAATGATTTAGGCGCCAATACCACGGCACTAATTTCTGCCAGTATCGGCTTGGGGCTGTTTACCGCAGCGCGGGTTTGCGAACAGGTACGTACCGGGATTGAAGCTATTCCAAGCGGACAGGTCAATGCCGGCTATGCCATGGGTTTTAGCACTGCACAATTATATCGCTATGTGATCTTACCGCAGTCTTTCCGTTTGATTTTGCCACCGCTCAGTTCTGAACTGACCAACTGCGTCAAGAATACCTCGGTGGCTTCATTGGTCGGGGTTGCAGAAATCATTTCCCAGATGAAAACCATCAGTGAATACACCCAGAATACCATCGAGATTTACACCTACGTCACCCTGATTTTTATCCTGATTAATGTCTGCTTAATCAGTTTCATGAATTTTCTGGAAAAGCGCTTTCAGGTACCTGGACTAATTGCAGGAGTGAAATAATGGAAGGGTTCACTGCATTTTTTCAGGATTTACAGCTTTCCGCACCAGCACTCTGGCATGGTTTCAGTATCACTTTAAAAGTTGTATGTTTTGCCACGGTTGGCGGGATTCTGATTGGTACCTTGCTTGCTTTGATGCGGCTGTCATCAATCCGGGTATTGAAATGGCTTGCCAAAGGCTATGTGAATCTGTTTCGCTCCATTCCCCTGCTGCTGGTGCTGATGTGGTTCTATTTTGCTGTGCCCTTTATCTATACCGGGCTGACTGGCAAATACCTGACTATGGATACAGCCCTGGTATCCAGTATTGTCGCCTTTATGCTGTTTGAAGCCGCCTATTTTTCGGAAATTGTCCGTGCCGGGATTCAGTCCATTCCGAAGGGTCAAACCGATGCTGCCTCTGCACTGGGGATGAGTTATGGCCAGTCCATGCGACTGATTGTTCTGCCTCAAGCCTTTCGCAAGATGACACCGCTGTTATTACAACAGACTATTATTCTGTTTCAGGACTCGACCATGGTCTATGCCATTGGCCTGCTGGACTTTTTCCGTACCAGCTATGTCCGGGGGGACCTGATGTCTTTACTGACCCAATATATTCTTTTTGCCGGCTTGGTGTATTTCACCGTTAGCCTGATTGCCACGTATATCGTGAAAAAATTACAGCGGAGGTTAACTGTATGAACGAAGCCAAAGTCATGATTGACCTCCAGCATGTCAGTAAATGGTATAAAGATTTTCAAGTACTGACTGACTGCACGACGCAGATCCGGCAAGGTGAAGTTGTCGTTGTCTGCGGTCCTTCAGGCTCAGGAAAATCCACCCTGATTAAAACCGTCAATGGCCTAGAACCTATCCAGCAAGGCAATATTCTGGTCGATGGGATTAAAATTAATGATCCGAAAACCAATTTGAATAAATTACGCAGTCGCGTCGGCATGGTCTTCCAACATTTTGAATTGTTCCCGCATCTCAGCATTACCGAGAACCTGAGCATTGCCCAGATCAAGGTATTGGGCCGTTCTGAAGCCGAAGCCAAACAGAAAGGTCTTGCCTATCTGGATCGTGTCGGCCTAAGTGCGCAAGCCAATAAATATCCGGCACAACTTTCTGGAGGACAGCAGCAACGTGTTGCGATTGCCCGTGCACTGAGTATGGATCCGATTGCCATGTTATTTGATGAACCAACTTCTGCACTTGATCCTGAGATGATTAATGAAGTGCTCGATGTCATGGTCGGACTGGCCCAAGAAGGTATGACCATGATGTGTGTTACGCATGAAATGGGCTTTGCCCGACAAGTCGCAAATAGGGTAATCTTTATGGATCAAGGTAAAATTGTGGAAGATTGCAGTAAGGACGATTTCTTCAATACCCCGCGTGGTGAGCGTGCCCAGCAATTCCTGAACAAGATTCTACATTAAGGTTTATTCGTCATCTTTCATCTCAAAAGCTCCTTCAATTTTCAGAAGGAGCTTTGAGTCTAAGCTTTTTGCTTACCAGTAATTTTCTACTGCAATATTTCCTTCACCACGGCGGTTCATGGTTAGGCCACGGGCCTTTAAAGCTTCTTTGGTGTCGTTCACCATCTCCGGATTACCGCAAAGCATGACATGGGTCGTTTCCGGATTAAACGTTAAACCCGCTACCTTTTCCAGTTCACCATTGGCAATCAGGACCGGCAAACGGTCGTGCAAAGGTGCATCAGGTTCACGGGTAATCACCGGGATAAATTTAAAACCGCTATGCCCTTCGCCAAAGGTCTGGGCAATTTCCTGAATCCGCTCTATATAAGCAAGTTCATCCCGGGTGCGTACACTATAAACCAGATTGATCTTTTCGTATTTGCTCCAGGTTTCAAAGTCTTGCAACATGCAGATAAATGGTGCCAGACCCGTCCCAGTACCCATTAGCCACAGGTCTTTCGGTAAAGGCAACTGATAACGTGCCAGAGTCAGATAGCCATAAGAAATTTTTTCCAGAAACAGCTCATCCCCGACTTTGAGATGCTGTAAATTGGAAGTAAATTTACCTTCGGGCACGACTACCGAGAAAAACTCCAGGATTTCATCAAAAGGTGATGAAACCACTGAATAGGCACGAACTACCAGTTCATCTCCCACCTGCAGGCCAATACGCGCAAACTGTCCGGCCGTAAACTTGAAATGTGCCGGGCGCGTCATCGTAAAACTAAATAATGTATTGGTCCAACGATGTACAGATAAAACTTTTTCTTGGGTAAATTTTTCAATTGACATGATTTCAACGTGGCATGAAAGACTGTGCTCATGGTAGCATGGCAGCATAATTTATTAATATTTTTTAAATGTTAAGGCTCTACTCATGCGCATGACTTTACGCCAATTGGCTGTTTTTGTAGCAGTGGCACAAGAGGGTACCGTAACGAAGGCTAGCGATGCCGTCAAGCTTACACAAAGTGCGGCTAGTATGGCGTTAGCAGATCTGGAAGATGGTCTGGGTGCTCCACTATTTGACCGTCTGGGCAAACGCTTACAGCTGAATGATCTAGGGCGCTTTCTTCTCCCTCAAGCCCTGGAAATTTTAGGTCGTTGTGAATCGTTTGAACAAGTCGCCAAAGGCGAGCTGCAAAGTATCGATTTACGTTTAGGCGCAACTCTGACGATTTCAGATTATCTGATTCCTGACCTGATGGCCGATTTCCTGAAAATTCAGCCGCAAACCCATTTACAGCTTCAGGTTGGCAATACCCGTCAAATGATTGAAGCGGTAAATCAGTTCCAGCTGGATCTTGCCCTGATCGAAGGCTCCTGTCATCTTCCGCAGTTACAATGTATCCATTGGCGTGATGATGAGCTGGCTGTATGCTGTGCACCGGATCATCCCCTTGCACAATTGAACCGTGAGCTGACCGCTGAAGACTTCAAATCTGTGGAATGGATTTTGCGTGAAGAAGGTTCAGGTACCCGTGAAGTGTTTGACAATGCCATTTTAAAAGATGTGCCGGATGCCAGCATTCGTCTCACTCTCGGTCATAATGAAGCCATCTTGAAAATTGTAGCAGGTGGAATCGGCATGTCCTGTATTTCCAAACTTGCGATTGAACCATTACGTGAAAAAGGTCAATTGGTGATTCTGGATACCCCGTTCTGGTCGTTGACTCGTCCGCTGTTCATGCTGGTGCATCGCCAGAAATATCAGGGCCCAGGGCTAAAAGCCTTTATGAATTTTTGTGAAAGCTAACAATAAAAAAAGCACCTGAAGGTGCTTTTTTTTATGACTCATTAAAACTGACTTTCACATGGAATACCATCGCCGTCGCCATCCATTTTAGTATTTGCGCAGTTACGAATAAAAAATAATGCTTCCTCATAAGAACTCATCTGACTACAGTGTTCTCGACCATCGCATTTAAATTGAGAAACAGATGGCGAAGTCATTTCTGAAGTTTTCAGATTGACGGAGTTGACTTGACTTCGTAGATCAGTCCCGTGATTTTCCAAGTTCTTCCGGCCCTGCTCCGATAATCCTTGTATTGGCAGATCGCCTTGCGCTGCTCGCTGCTCAGCGACAATTCGTTGCTGCTCTAATATCAATTCTTCCAGCTTTTGCTGTTTTTGAATTTGGTAGCTTTGGTATTGGTTATAAACAAGACCAGCAAGGGTCAAAATAACAAACAGCCCTGATAGTGTAATTATTTTTGATGTAGTCGATGATTTTGCCTTTTCATAATGTGGGGAAGTATGTATTTCAGGATCTTCATACTGATCATCATTCTGCTCAACAGCTACCTTTGATTTAATATCCAGTCGAACAATATGGTCTGACTTAAACTTTCCATTATCTTCTACAATCAGAAACTTTAATTTTTCCCCAATTCTTGGTGGAATATTTTTATTAGGAAAGTCTGTGACATGAAAAAATAAATCTTTAGATTGCCCTTCGATCTGAATAAAACCAAAACCACGCTCTTCGTGAAAAGTTTTAATTTTCCCCTCTTGAAACATAATTCACTCTTATCTTTAATATTTTTAATAATTGTAATGAAAAAGAGACTATAAAGCTTTCTTGATTTTTTTGATGCTGAAACAAAAAAGCACCGCAAGGTGCCTGTTAAAATTGAAGAATAGATAAATTCCAAGTTAAAAATAGAAAATAGGCACTCTCTAGCGTAACTTTAAACTTCACCAAAAATCATAAAACCAACAGCTGATACCAATGCCAGCCATAATGTTGGACTAAAGAAAATTGAATTGTGTAGCGGAACAGACACTGTTGGTGCCAAGGACTGTAAGGCAACAATATCTGGCACAAACTCATCCTGCACTTTAATATCAAGGCGCACCATATTGTCCAGTTTCATCTGACCTTGGTCGACAATGACTCTAAATTTAAGTCGCTCTCCGATTTGTGGTTCAATTTCAGGCGAAGGTAAATCCTGTAGCTTAAAACCTAATTCTTTAGCTTCTCCTGTGATCTCCAGAATACCTAAAGCACCTTCGCAATCATAAGCTTTAATTTTTCCATCCTTAAACATGACATTTATCTCTATTAATCAACAAATGTATTTTAATTGAGGAGAAATAGGGAGGATTGTAGAGCTTTGGTGGAAATTTTATTGTTTGCGTAAAGAAAAGCAGGCTTTAGGTTACAAAGCCTGCTTTAAACCTACCACTGACAAATTCTTATATAAATAAAGAGGCACGAATGCCTCTTTATTTAGCCCTACCCATCGCAGACTAGCGCTTAAGGTTTGATAATAATGCAGAAGTAATTGACTGGTTATGTGCAGCAACCTTAGATTTTTTAGCTTTCTTTGATTTGTCTTCGACACGTTCAATCTTGATCGCTTTATATTTGTCGCCATTTTCAACCACATTAAATTTCACGCGTTCATTGCGTTTTGGTTCCCCTTCTGCTGCAGGGAAGTCTGAAATATGGAAGAAGACATCTCCTTCAGTGCAGCCAATAAAACCGAAACCTTTGGCAGAATCATACTTCTTGATTTTGCCCTGATACAATTCATCTTTCATGCTGTTGTCCTATTCTGAAAATGCCTTTTCTACATTATATAAAAAAGAGGCTGTAGTAGCCCCTTTTTTCATTCTATTCAAAAATTAGTCTTTTTGAACTGAACCGAAGATTTTATCGCCAGCATCGCCAAGACCCGGAACGATATAACCATTTTCATTTAAACCGCTGTCAATGGATGCAGTAAACATAATGACATCCGGGTGTGCAGCTTCTACACGTTTAATCCCTTCCGGCGCAGCCACCAGAACCATCACACGAATGTCTTTACAACCGCTGGCTTTCAGCACGTCAATTGCCGCTACAAGAGAAGAACCTGTCGCCAACATTGGATCAATGATCATTGCGATACGGTTTTGTACGTCTGGAACCAGTTTTTTATAGTAAGTACGTGCTTCCAGAGTTTCTTCATCACGCTCTAAACCAAGTACAGATACTTTTGCGCTTGGGATCAGGTTAAGGAAACCATCGAGCATGCCAATACCGGCCCGTAGAATCGGCACAACCGTGATTTTTTTACCGGCAATACGATCAACCGTTACAGCCCCATTCCAGCCGTTAATGTCGTGTTCAACCATTGGCAGGTCTTTGGTCGCTTCATAAGTCAGAAGCATCGTCACTTCTTGAGCTAACTCACGGAAGTTCTTGGTACTGATATCTGCACGACGGAGTAAACCAAGTTTATGTCGGATGAGCGGATGACGGATTTCATGGATTGCCACGGGAGAACACCTAAAAGGTTAAAGATAAATTTCCGCTATTATAAAGGCATTTATTCGTTTGTATAAATAAAAAAGCCCCCAATCATGGAGGCTTTTTTTGTAATAACATTAATCTTTGCAGATATTAGTTAAAACCACTTTGTACCAGAGTAAAAATGAACTGCTGTAATTCAGGTGACATTGCAAAGAACGCATACTTAGATACTGCAATCACTGGATCTGGGTAGACACCAATCACAAGTACCGCAAGCGCAGCAAGAAGCACCATAATACCGCCAACTTTTTGACCCCAATGATTCACCGCATCTAGACGTGGTGTTTCAGGCGGTGTCATATAAAGTACAACCATTACACGCAGATAATAATACAAACCGATACCAGAGCCCAAGATAACCATTGCACTCAGGAACCATGCTTCGCCTGCAACTGCAGTTTTAATCACCAGGAATTTACCGATAAAACCGGCAGTTAAAGGAATACCTGCAAGAGACAACATCATGACGGTTAATACAGCAGTCAATACCGGACGGCGCCAGAACAGACCACGGTATTCAGCCAGACTACCCGCTTCGTCAGTATTGTTATACGGACTAGACATCAGTGTCACGACACCGAACGCACCAATCGTCGTTAACACATAGGTAATCACGTAGACGTTTACACTTTCAAAAGTCGCAAAACCTTGAACCTGCAAGAAATCGGTATTACGCGAAGTAACGATGGCAACCAGCAAATAACCAAAGTGTGCAATTGAAGAGTATGCCAGGATACGTTTCAAGTTCACCTGACGAACCGCCAGCAAGTTACCTGCAAGGATAGACAGAACTGCAATAATCGAAATGATAGTGACGAAGCTGTCCGCCAGGATTAGGCCTGAAGACAAAGCATAACGAACAAACAGACCAATCATTGCCACTTTCGCTACTGTCGCAAGGAAAGTCGCGATTGGTGCTGGCGCACCCGCGTATACGTCTGGTGTCCATTTGTGGAATGGTGCCAGCGATAATTTAAATGCCACAGCAAATACAATTAATGCCAGACCAATCACGACAGCCGGTTGGCTGAATGCAGTAAACAGCTTGCCCGGTTCTGCAACGAAACTTAAGCTGCCGGTATAAGCATAAACATAGGCCATACCCATCAACAGCATTGCAGATGCCGTTGCTGAAAGCACCAGATATTTCACACCTGCTTCAAGCGATTGAGAACGTTGATGTGTATATGCCAACAAGCCGTATACAGGGATCGACATCAATTCAAGGCTGATAAAGAATGATGCATAGTGCGAGCTTGCTACCATCAGCATGGCACCCGCAACGGATATCAGCATCAAGATATACAGCTCTTCACGGTTATCTTTATAAGTTTCGATGTAGGCATGTGACAGAGTGCTACATGCAAGTGCAGCAATCAGGATCACAAACTGGTACAGCATCGTAAACGGATCTACGAGGAACAGATTCATCACATTGGCAGGTGCAAATACGCCCGCCAGCAAAACGAAAATGATATAAATCGCAGCAAGGTTTAAACCAATCACTGTGGTTGTAGCCACCAGATTATGGTTACGCTTGATTGCGGTCAGCAACATCACGACGATCGCAGTTAACGACACGATCATCACAGGTGCTAGAGGCATAAGCTCAGAAAAAGACATTGTGAAGTTCATGGCTTATTGGATCTCCACATTTTCAAGTTGAGTCGTTACTTGATTAGTAACTTCAACCACTTCTTGAACTGGAATGTAGCTATTCGCTAACCACGCCATGCTTGAGTTTGAAATATCAAGGAAGCTTTGTGGATATAGACCAAGCCAAAGTAGACCAAACGCACAGATCAGCAATAATACAGTTTCACGTGCATTTAGATCTTTTAACGGATTTGTATAGTGCTGCTTTTGTGCTTCACTTGGTACACCAAACAGGGATTTGTGAATCAGGATCAGACCGTACAGACCCGCAAACACCAAGCTGATCGCAGCAAGAATGGTAAACGCCGGGAATTGTGCATAAGCACCCATCAGGATCAGGAACTCACCAATGAAGTTACCTAGACCCGGAATACCCACCAATGCCGCAACGAAGAACATCAGGAAGAATGCAAGATACGGGAACTGACCACGCATACCACCCATCAAACGCATATCACGCGTATGCACACGCTCGTATACCTGACCGCACATAATGAACAGTGCAGCAGATGAAATACCATGTGCCAACATCATGATCATCAAACCCTGGAAGGTCAGGATGTTACCTGCATAGATTGCAAGTAAAACGAAGCCCATGTGTGAAATAGAGGTATAAGCCAACAGGCGTTTCATGTCTGTTTGCTGGAAAGCACACCAAGCACCGTAGAAGATACCAATTAAACCCAGGATGATCGCGAAGTCTGCAAACTGTGCAGATGCTGCCGGGAAGAATGGAATCACAAAACGAAGCAGGCCGTATGCAGCTGTCTTAATCAAGATACCTGCAAGATCGACAGAACCCGCTGTTGGTGCTTGTGCATGTGCATCTGGTAACCAGCCGTGTAATGGGAAAACTGGAAGTTTTACCGCAAAACCGATGAATAAACAGATCATGAATGCATAAGCAACTGCTGGAGCCTGAGCATCAAGCGTATTCGCCACACCTAATAAATAGTTGTAGTCGAAACGGATTTCGCCAGTCAGGGTGTAGCCTACTGTGACCAGACCCAGGATACCAATCAGCATCACCAGACCTGCGACCTGCGTGTAGATGAAGAACTTGGTTGCTGCATATACGCGTGACTTGCCTGCTGCCCCTTTATGACCCCAAAGGGCAATCAGGAAGTAGATTGGCACCAGCATCATCTCCCAGAAGAAGAAGAACAGGAACAGGTCAATCGCGAGGAATACACCAATTACACCACCCAAAGACCATAACAGGTTGAGGTGGAAGAAACCCACATTCTTTTGAATCTCACCCCATGAACAGCCGACTGCCAAAACACCTAGAAGTGCAGTCAAACCAACCATAAGAAGTGATAAACCATCCACTGCAAGGTGAATGTTAATGCCCAGAGTTTGAATCCAAGGCAGTTTGAATTCGGCAGCCCACGAAGGTGTAGCACCGCCTAATTCATAGTTATAAGTACCAGTCTGCCAAAGGACGATAGTCAAGACCAACGTCACCAGCATACCGATCAACGCGATATAACGCGGCAAGTGCTGGTCGAGTTTATCGACCAACCAGCATATGAAACCTGCAATGAACGGAATGAGGATCAGAGCCGGCAAAATAATATTGTTTGGAGCTTCCATTTTATTTCCCCACAACCTGAATCACGATCAAGATCATCAGTAGGACAACGACACCGAGCCCCATACTAGATGCATATTCACGCACTAAACCGGTTTGACGTGAACTTGTAAAGCTGTTACCACCTTTAACAAGTGCAGGAAGTACCAGCCACAGGCCATCAATCGGATCACGACCAAAGATCTTCGCGAACAATAAGTATGGCTTCACGAAAATGATGTCATAAAGCGTATCGAAACCTAATGCATTACGGCAGATATTGACCAGACCAGCACCCACAGAAGTAGCTGCAAAACGTTTTACTGCACTGTAAGCAAAAGCGAACAGTACTACACCGACTACCAGTCCTGTCAAAGCAACAGCGATTGCGATGTATTCAGCACCATGTGCACCTGCTTCAAGCGCTTCAGGAATAATAAAGGCTGGAATGCGTGCAGCATCAAGAATGCTCATTACCGGTGCTTTCAGAACGATCGCAAGACCTGTAGAAAGTACAGCAAGAATCGCCAATGGCGCCCAGTATGTTGCACCTTTGATTTCGTGATAAGGCGTGTTTTCTTTGCCGAAGAATACAACCCAGATTAAGCGGAATGTATAAATAGACGTTAAGAATGCACCTGCAACACCAACCCAGTACAGCGTGTTATATACCGGCAAACCGGCAACATGACTTTGCGTCCAGACTGCAGCAAGAATCGCGTCTTTTGAGAAGAAACCAATGGTCAGGAATGGGATCGCTGCCAATGCACCGCCACCAATCGCGAAACATGCAAACAGGAATTTGTTCTTGTAGAACAGACCGCCCATCTTGAAGATGTTTTGTTCGTGATGGTAAGCCAGAATCACCGCACCAGACGACAAGAACAAGAGTGCCTTGAAGAATGCGTGTGTCAGCATGTGGAATAGGCCTGCCTGATACGCTTCAGCACCTACAGCCATAAACATATAACCCAGCTGACTCATAGTTGAGTAAGCCAGAATACGTTTGATGTCGGTTTGAACCAGTGCAGCAAAACCAGCTACAAGCAATGTCACCGCACCTGTGATCGAAATAAATACCATCACTTCTGGTGCAAGTTCAAATACTGCGAACATACGGCAGCACAGGTAAACACCTGCGGTTACCATGGTCGCAGCATGGATCAATGCAGAAACAGGTGTCGGACCTGCCATCGCATCGGCTAACCATGTTTGTAACGGGATCTGTGCAGATTTACCCGCCGCACCCAAGAACAATAACAATGCTGTCCAGATGGTCAAAGATGAACTTTGGGTCATTACAGTCGCTGCATTTTCAACGATGTACTGAATGTTCAAGGTACCAAATTGTTGGAAGATCAGGAACATGGCAATCAGCAGGAATACGTCACCGATACGGGTCACGGTAAATGCCTTGATTGCCGCCAGACCGTTTGCCGGGTTCTGGTAATAATAACCGATCAGCAGGTATGAACACAGACCTACGCCTTCCCAACCCAGGAATAACAACGCCAGGTTGTCACCTAATACCAGCAATAACATGCTAGCAACGAACAGGTTGAAGTAAGAGAAGAAACGTGCGAAGTCTTCCTCACCGCGCATGTACCATGATGCAAAGATGTGAATCAAGAAACCCACCCCTGTCACCATACCTAGCATCAATAAAGATAGACCATCCAGCTGCAAGCTGATGCCCGGTGCAAAACCGCCAACACTGAACCAGGTCCAGAGATGTTGTACCACTGCAGTTGAACCATTATTCACAAAGTCCATACCTGCAATCAGTGCGAACAGTGCAGATAAACCGACTGCACCGACACCAATAATGGCTGCAACAGATTCCGGAAGCTTGTTGCGCCCCGCCGCTAACAGGACAAAACCAATGAGCGGAAATAAAATTGTTAGATATAAATAACTCATCCGCGCATCTCACTAGCAGCATCCACATCCAGGTGATGGAAGCGATGATAGAACTGAAGGACGATCGCAAGACCAATACAAGCCTCTGCCGCAGCAAGTGTCAAAATCAGGATAAACATGATCTGACCGTCTGGCTGCGCCCATGCACTACCCGCCAAAACGAACGCCAGAGCAGCAGCATTCATCATGATTTCAAGGCTCATTAAAATAAATAGTAGGTTGCGTCGCACCATTACACCGTAAAAACCCAGTGCAAAGAGAATAGATGCAACGATCAAACCATGCTCTAAAGGGATGTTGCCCATTATTCTTTTTCCTCTTCTGCATCTGGTTCACGTTTACCTAAATGGAATGCAGCTACTAATGCAGCAAGCAATAACATCGCGGCAACTTCAACCAACAACAAGTACTGCGTAAAGAGTGATTGACCCACTGCTTTCGGGCCCACCATTTCTGTACCCATCACCAGTGAAGCTTCCGTGTAGTCAGAACTTAATACCCACACCAGCACCAGACCGATCAGGAAGCTCATCAGTGCCGGATAAGCCCAGGCTGATGAAGTCAACCATTTACGTTCTTGTTCAACAGTCTGCTCACCCAGGTTCAGCATCATTACGACGAATACGAACAATACCATGATCGCGCCCGCATAAACGATGACTTCCAGTGCACCCGCAAAAGGCGCACCGACAATCAGGAACATGCCTGCGACTGCAAGCAGGGATACGATCAGGCTTAATAAAGCATGTACCGGATTCGCGTTAGTGACCACGCGAACCGTAGAGACAATGGCCACAAGGGCCATTAAATAAAATGGCCACATCATGGTAATAGACTCCGTACATCAACAGGTGCACTTTCACGCTGTGCCTGACCTTTGTCCTTGCCTGCAATTGCCATACCGGCTACACGGTAGAAGTTATAGTCAGGATATTTACCAGGACCAGAAATCAGCAGGTGTTCTTTTTCATAAACCAAGTCCTGACGAACATATTCGCCAAGCTCGAAGTCAGGCGTCATTTGAATCGCAGTGGTTGGACACGCTTCTTCACACATACCGCAGAAAATACAGCGCGAGAAGTTGATACGGAAAAATTCCGGATACCAGCGACCGTCTTCACGTTCTGCTTTTTGTAATGAAATACAACCTACCGGACAGGCAACCGCACAAAGGTTACAGGCCACGCAGCGTTCTTCGCCATCAGGGTCGCGTGTCAATACGATACGACCACGAAAACGTGGCGGCACGATTTCTTCGGCTGGTACTTCTGGGTAAAGAATAGTGTCACGTTTACGCGTTGCATGGCTGAACACCATCCAAAGTGAACGAACAATCGATCCAAACCCGGCTAGAAATTTAAACATTTTGTTCTCCCTGCCCTTACCACAAGATAACCGCGCCAGTTACCAACAGGTTAACTAGAGCTAATGGCAAGCAAATTTTCCAACCAAAGTTCATTACCTGGTCATAACGTGGACGCATTAATGAACCACGCGCCAGTACAAACATCATTACAAAGAAAGCTGTTTTGATAATGAACCAGAATGCTGCTGGAAGGAACGGAATATCAAGGTTGAATGGCGCAAGCCAGCCACCAAAGAATAGAGTCACGATCAATGCAGAGATCAGTACCACGTTAACGTATTCCGCAACGAAGAACATCCCCCATTTCATACCGCCATATTCGACATGGTAACCTTCCGCCAGTTCCTGTTCCGCTTCTGGTTGGTCAAATGGATGACGATGCGTTACCGCCACACCCGCAACCACAAAAATCAGGAAGCCAAGGAACTGAGGAATCACAAACCAGACGTCTTTTTGTGCTTCAACGATTTCACGCATGTTGAATGAGCCGGCAATTGCCACCACACCCATGAGTGAGATACCTAGGAACACTTCGTACGAAATAGTTTGAGCTGCAGAACGCAAACCGCCCAGTAAGGCATATTTGTTGTTGGATGACCAGCCACCGAACAGGACTGCATAGACTGCAATCCCTGCCATTGCCATAAAGAACAACAGGCCGATGTTCATGTCTGCAACACCCAAATACGGTGAAACAGGAATAACCATGAACGACAGCACCGCAGTTGCCATCGCAACTGCTGGCGCCATCCGGAAAGTCAATTTGTCAGCAAATTTGGGGGTCCAGTCTTCCTTGAACATGATTTTCAGCATGTCGGCAACAATCTGGAACATACCGCCCGGACCAACACGGTTCGGACCGTAACGGTCTTGCCACAAGCCGAGTAAACGACGTTCAATAAAAGACATCAACGCAGCGATCAGTACCACAACCAGCAAGATCACGATCGCTTGAATGACTGAATAGGCGATTGGCCAGTTTTCAGCCCACAGCGGCGTTTGACGGATTAATTCTTGTTCCATGAATTACGCTCCTACCGCGACTGAAACAGGCTCTGCAAGAGATACCGTCGGTGCAAGACCGATTGGGTAACCAATATAACCTGTTGGTAAGTATTCGATTACTTGTACAGGAAGAACAATCGACGTTTCACCTGCTTTAACTGTAATCCGCTGACCATCTTGAACATTCAAGCGAGCAGCATCCTGTTCACCTACTGCAAATACCGGTTCAGGAATACGGGTTTCCATCGCTGGTGTTTTTACTGTGAATTCACCTGAACCAAAGATATGGTGCATTGGTACCAAACGGAAGCTCTCAGCATTCACCAAAACAGGTGCCGGTGCAA
This sequence comes from Acinetobacter sp. 228, assembly GCF_048147885.1. Classification (NCBI taxonomy): domain Bacteria; kingdom Pseudomonadati; phylum Pseudomonadota; class Gammaproteobacteria; order Moraxellales; family Moraxellaceae; genus Acinetobacter; species Acinetobacter sp. 228. The sequence goes on along the minus strand of NZ_JAYWYV010000011.1, from coordinate 33,017 downwards.
CAAAACTGCGCGCTGGACGTTTTGGTAAACGGTCGAATAGACGAACACCTGAATCACCACCTTTCAAGTGACCACCCACTTCATTCTGGTACTTGTTCCAAGCTTGTGGAGAGTTCCAGCCTGCAGACCAGGCAAATGGAATCAGTGGAGATGGTGTTTCATTACCCACATAACCTTCCATAGAGAATGTTAATGCAGAATCGATATCGGTTGGCTGTTTCGGCTCGTGGACAGACAATGGCGCACGCATCGAAGTACGGCCTGAGTAACGACGTGGTTCACGTGCCACTTTCAGACCATGTACACGGAAGCCCGCATCAGGTGCAACATCCAGAATGCCTTCCAGCGCTGGAATGTTTTTTGCCACTGACTCGATCACGTCATCCAGCAAAGTCCAAGAAATCGCTTTGCCTTTCACGCCTGTTTCCAGAGCGTGTAACCAGCGCCAAGATTCTTTAATCGCCAGCTCAGGATTGTAGTAGCTTGGGTCATACACTTGGTAGAAACGTTGTGCACGGCCTTCTTGCGATACAACCGTACCATCACCTTCCGCGAAGCTTGCAGCAGAAAGCACAATGTCGGCTTTTTTCACTGTTTCAGTTTCAGAGTGATCCAGTACGATCACTTCTTTACCTGCAAGTGCAGCATCGACCTGTGCAGCAGGAAGACGACGGTAAAGGTCATTTTCAACTACGATGACAGTATCGTAATCTTGTGCAAATGCTTGCTCCAGGCTTTGACCACCAAAGATTGCCATACCCATCGAGTTCACTTCAGGAACCGTCAAGGTCAAACCGGCATTACCCAGATTCTGTGCAACTTGTGCCGCAGCTTCCATAATGGCAGGATCTTGCAGGCTTGTACCCGAAATGATCAGTGGTTTCTTGGCAGCTTTTAAAGTGTCTGCAATCGTTTGTGCAAATGCTTTCGCGTCATCATCTAAACCAAGAATGCTCTCACCTTTCACGCCTGCCGCAATCGCAAAACCTAAACGCGCGATGTCGTTTGGAGACGCAACCACTTCCCCTTCAGCAACATCAGACAAACGGGTTTGAGTCGCAGCCAGAATGTAAATCGGAGATTTGGCATCTTGGGCAATACGTTGTACCGGTTCAGCCAGCCATTCTTGGGTACGGCGCTCTGCTGCCATCTCTTTGCCTTTATTTTTCGCAGCCTGGCGAACAGATAAGGCCATACGAGGTGCAGTTTGAGTCAGGTCTTCACCCAGAATCAGTACAGCATCATAGCTCTCAATTTCACGCATGTTAGGGTTGTATACACCCTCGGTTTGCATGATAGAAGCAGCCAGTTCAACCAGGTTTTGCTCTTTTTGAGACAGACCGGTTGAGAAGCGATCTTGACCAACCAGCTCAAGAAGTGCGTAGTTCGATTCAAGAGATGCTCGCGGTGAACCAATACCCAGTACTTTTTTGCCCTGGATATTTGCAATAACCGTATCGAGTGCTGCATCAACTGAAACAGTTTCAACAGTAGCACCATTACGGAATTGTGGCTGACGTGGACGGTCTGCACGGTTCACATAACCAGTACCGAAACGGCCTTTGTCGCATAGGAAGTATTGGTTCACTTCACCGTTAAAACGGTTTTCTACACGACGAAGTTCGCCATAACGCTCACCCGGAGAGATGTTACAGCCTGAAGAACAGCCCTGGCATACGCTTGGTGCATACTGCATGTCCCACTTACGGTTGTAGCGTTCAGAGTGAGTCTTATCTGTGAATACACCAGTCGGACACACTTCAGTCAGGTTACCCGAGAATTCAGACTCTAAGGTGCCTGATTCTGGACGACCGAAGTACACGCGTGATGCGTTGGCATACACGCCAAAGTCGGTACCACCTGCGTAGTCTTTGTAGTAACGCACACAACGGTAGCATGCAATACAACGGTTCATCTCGTGCGCAATAAACGAACCAAGTTCCTGGTTGTAATGCGTACGTTTGGTGAAACGGTAGCGACGACGGTCATGCTGTGTCATTACAGTCATATCTTGTAAATGACAGTGACCACCCTCTTCACAGACGGGACAGTCGTGCGGGTGGTTGGTCATCAAGAATTCAACAATCGAAGCGCGGAAATCCTTGGCTTCTTTGTCTTCAATCGAGATGTAGGTATTGTCTGCTGCAGGTGTCATACATGACATGACCAAACGACCACGCGTATCTTCTGGATTCGCGTACTGGGTCACGGCACATTGACGGCAAGAGCCGACAGAACCTAAGGATGGATGCCAACAAAAGTATGGGATATCAATGCCAAGACTCAAACATGCTTGTAGCAAGTTTTCCGAGCCGTTGACTTCATACGATTTGCCATCGACATGAATTGTAGCCATAGTCGAATTCCTTAAGCTTGTTCTACGGAGCTAACTTGAGCGGCGGCATTGATGACCTTCGCTTCAAATTCACCACGGAAATGTTTGAGTGCACCCATAAGCGGCTCCATTGCACCAGGAGCATGCGCACAGAAAGTTTTACCAATCCAAAGCTTACGAGTCAGTTCTTGTAAGTGATCGATATCTTCTTTCTTACCTGTGCCATCTTCGAGTGCTTTTAGTGCTTTCACAGCCCAAGGCAAGCCATCACGACAAGGTGTACAGAAACCACATGATTCACGTGCAAAGAATTCTTCGAGGTTACGTGTCGCTGAAACCATACACTGGGTTTCATCAACCACCATGAGCAGACAGGTACCTAAACGTGAACCTGCTTTCATGATGCTTTCCGCATCCATAGGAAGATCAATATGCTCGGCAGCCAAGAAGTCAGTTGATGCACCGCCTGGTAACCATGCTTTCAGTTTCAAACCGTCGCGCATACCACCAGCGTGTTCTTCAATCACTTCACGCGCTGTTGTACCAAATGGCAGTTCCCATAAACCCGGGAATTTCACCTTACCTGATGCACCATAAATCTTGGTGCCCGGATCTTTCGACTTACCCGCAGACAGGTTGATATACCATTCAGGACCGCGCAGCATAATAGCTGGCAAGTTATTGTAGGTCTCTACGTTGTTGACAATCGTAGGACGACCCCAAGCACCTGCAACCTGTGGAAATGGCGGTTTAGTACGCGGGTTGGCACGGCGGCCCTCAAGCGAGTTAATCAATGCAGTTTCTTCACCACAGATATAACGGCCCGCACCGGTATGCACATGCAACTCGAAGTTCCAGCCAGTACCGAGGATGTTGTCCCCTAAGTAGCCTTTGGCACGAACTTGCTCAAGTGCTTCATTTAAGTATTTTGCAGCTTCGATGTACTCGCCACGGATAAAGATATAACCATGGGTCGCTTCCAGCGTATAGCCTGCAATCAGCATACCTTCGATCAATTGATGAGGAAGATCTTCCATCAGCAAACGGTCTTTGAAGGTACCTGGTTCCATCTCATCGGCATTACAAATCAGGTAACGTGGACCCGAGTTGTCATTTGGCGCCATCAATGACCATTTGATGCCTGCCGGGAAGCCTGCACCACCACGACCTTTTACAGTCGCTGCCTTAACCACTTCCAATACATCTTTAGGCGACATAGACAGGGCTTTTTTAAAGCCTGCATAACCTTCCAGCGCTTCGTAATCATCAGCATTACGAACGTTGGCCTGCTTGCTTAAACGCCAGGTAAGCGGATGAGTTTCCGGGTTACCGTCACCATAAATTGGTTTTGGTTCAGTATTCATACATACTTCTCCAACAGCTGTTTCACCGAAGTCACTTCAACCAGACCGTGCGTGTCTTCATCAATCATTAAGGTTGGACCTTTGTCACAGTTGCCCAGACAACAAATTGGCAACAAAGTGAAACGACCATCTGCAGTCGTTTGACCAAACTGAATGCCTAATTCGCGCTGGAATGCTTCTGCCAAAGTTTCCGCACCCATCAGGAAACACGCAATCGAGTCACATAACAAAATTACGTGACGACCGACCGGCTGACGGTAAATACGGTTATAGAACGTCGCTACACCTTCCAGATCTGCAACGCTCATGCTCAGCATTTGTGCGATGGCATTCATTTGCGCATCATCTACCCAGCCATTACGGCGTTGTACACACTTCAGCGCATCCAGACACGCTGCACGTGGGTATGGATAGTGCCCCATGTGATGTTCAATATCGTGAATTTCGTCCGCAGTCAAAATTCCTTCAACATTCACACGTGGCTTTTTATCAGTCAAAATCATCATAATGCGTTTACCCCTTAGCGATCCACGTCAGCCATTACGACGTCAATGGTCGCTAAATAAATGATTAAGTCAGACATTAGGCTGCCGTTAATCACAGAAGGCATTTGCTGTAAATGCGTGAAGGTTGGTGTACGGATACGGGTACGGTAACTCATGGTTGACTTGTCTGAAGTCAAGTAGTAGTTCGACGCGCCTTTTACCACTTCTGCCATCACAGATGCTTCACCTGCCGGCATTACAGGACCCCAAGACACGCTCAGGAAGTGCGTAATCAAGGTTTCAATATCTTGTAATGTCTTGTCTTTTGGTGGTGGAACAGCCAGTGGATGGTCTGCTTTATATGCACCAGACGGCATGTTGTCTAAGCATTGCTTGACAATTTTTAGTGATTCTTCGATTTCACGGAAATGCACCATAACACGTGCATAGGCATCGCCTTCGTACTCTAAAGGCACTTCGAAGTCGTAGTTTTCATAGCCACTATATGGACGGTATTTACGAACGTCGAAATCAATACCTGTAGCACGCAGACCTGTACCCGTTACACCCCAAGCCAATGCCGATTTCGCATCGTATTGCGCCACACCTTGGGTACGCCCCATAAATACCGAGTTGCGTAAAGCAGCCTTGTAGTATTCATTCATACGTTTTGGCATCCAGTCAAGTAAATCTCGAACCAGCTTGTCCCAACCATTTGGCAGGTCGTGGGCAGTACCGCCAATACGGAACCATGCCGGGTGCATACGGTAACCCGTAATCGCTTCTACGATATCGTAGACTTTCTGACGGTCGGCGAACATGTAGAACACTGGTGTCATACCGCCGGCATCCTGAATCGCGGTACCAATAAACAGCAAGTGGTTATTGATACGGAACAGTTCCGACAACATGACACGGATACACTGGGCACGGTCAGGTACAGTAATACCCGCCATTTGTTCCACGCCCATCACATAAGGCATGTTCTGTGCACAGCCACCGAGGTAGTCGACACGGTCTGTATATGGAATGAATGAATGCCAGGTTTGACGTTCAGCCATCTTTTCCACACCACGGTGGTGATAACCGATGTCAGGCACACAGTCTTTAACTTCTTCACCGTCCAGCTGCAAGATCACACGGAAAGCACCATGCGCAGATGGATGGTTCGGACCCAGGTTCAGGAACATGAAGTCTTCGTCAGCATTGCCGCGCTTCATACCCCAATCTTCAGGAACGAAACGAAGATGTTCCTGTTCGTAGTCCTGTTTGGCTTTATCTTGCAGATACGGCGTATATTCGGTCGCACGCGCAGAATATTCTTTACGTAGCGGATGACCTTCCCAATAGGTGGGCAACAAGATACGACGGAGCATTGGATGCCCTTCGAAATTGATCCCGAACATATCGTAAGCTTCACGTTCGTACCAGTTGGCATTTGGCCAGATATTGGTTGCCGTTGGAAGATTCAAATCGCTTTCTGCTAAGGCAACTTTAATACGAATGTCAGTATTACGCTCGAGCGACAACAGGTGATAGAACACGGTGAAGTCAGACGCAGGTAAACCGTCGCGGTGCGTACGCAGACGCTCATCTACCGCTGACAGGTCGAACAACATCACGTAAGGACGTGACACTGTACGCAAGAACATTAAAACTTCTTGTACACGTGCGCGCTCAACCCAGACTGTCGGAAAATCCTCGAAAGTCGTTTGCACAAAGAAGTTCTCACCAAATTTGGTTTTGAGCTCTTCAATGATCGCAAATGCTGGGCGTGAATCAACAGGCGTTGATTCTGGCATAGCAATGTCAGTTTCAGCCATTGGCTTGGCTTCCTATTTAATACAAATTCAGTCAACCTAAACGACAACTACACCCATAGCGGGTGCACAACAAAAAAACCTGTCGTTTAAATTATTTAATTTCATCCATAGAGCGTAAGTTTTTCACAGCAACACGCTGGTCTTTCTTACGGTCACGTTCCGGCATCATCTTTGGCTTATACACTGGCTTAAGATCATCACCGATTACCGCAGAAAGCGGACGTCGCTCTAGTTGAATCTGGTCTTGCAACAGCATCAATGCCTGAATTAAAGCTTCAGGACGTGGTGGGCAGCCTGGAACATACACATCCACAGGGATGATTTTATCCACACCTTGTACAACCGAATAGATGTCGTACATACCACCCGAGTTGGCACATGCACCCATAGAAATAACCCATTTCGGTTCAAGCATTTGTTCATACAAACGTTGAATTACTGGTGCCATTTTTACGAAGCAGGTACCGGCAACGATCATCAAGTCGGCCTGACGCGGTGAAGCACGAATAACCTCTGCACCGAAACGTGACAGGTCATGTACGCCTGTCAAAGTCGTCGCATACTCTACGTAGCAGCAAGATGTACCAAAGTTAAATGGCCAAACTGAGTTTTTACGCCCCCAGTTGACTGCTGTATGTACTACATCCTCTAAGCGAGTCATGAATACATTTTTATTCACTTCTTCTTCTAGCAACGGATCTTCTACAACAATGCGTTCCTGAAGTGGATATTGATCAGCATTCGGATTCGCACGGGTTAATGTATATTTCATCCCGTATTACTCCTTATCAGATAATTGAGCTTGTGACTTTTTCACAAAACCAGATGATTGAGCCGGGATTTGACCCGTAGGATCCATCACCAATTCTTCAACCGAGTTGAAACGCGTAATTTCTGCAATATCCATATTTGGCGAACCAATCTTAGCTTTAATTCCTGCTGCCTTACGTCTGTCTGAAGGTGCCCAATTGAGAGCGCCTGTCGATAATTCGTAAATCAAACCAACAAGTAAAACTAAAATAAAGATAGCTGCAGTTGCAAAACCAATCCAACCCACTTCACGAACAGAAACTGCCCATGCATATAGATAAAGTGCTTCCAAATCAAACACTACGAAGAATATTGCAACTAAATAGAATTTTGCAGACAAGCGGATACGAGCTCCACCTGCACTAACTACACCTGACTCAAACTGCTCCTGCTTGGCACGGCCCCATGATTTACCCCCAAGGAGTAACGGGACAGTCAGCATAAAGACGCATAAAAATGTAACGCCGATCACGAAGGCAATAATTGCCCATTCGTATGGAGTAATAGCACTCATGCGGGGATAACTCCTGGCAGGCCTATTTGTTAACAAAGAATGTATGTATTGGCCTTCAAATACACCATACACAAAATTAATCCCGCCAATTGTACCTGATTTATGATTTCACTTGCTAGTTTATAAGCCTTAGTCTTTGGGATGATTTTTTAAGCATTTCAGCATTTAATTTCACTTTCATCACCCAGAACCCGCTTTTATCGTTTTATTGAATAAAATTTTAAATTTTTATTTATTTTTCTATAAAAGGGGATGCAAAACCACTCGCATTCCGATTTGCAGCACTCCTAGCCATTTGTTTAGATATAGTCCTTTTATCAACCAAATCCAAGTCCAATCTGATTAAAACTTATTACAGGGTTCCAAAATCCCGACCAAGCTTTAACTCTCTTACAGGCTCTTTAGCTGAATATGCAGGTTTAACATCTATTTAACGTTAATCTGCTCTATCGTAATGTTAAACAAGCATTTGTGTCTTTTTGCAACACACTCAACGGACTGATTCAGAATATGGTATTTGTATTTCTTAGTTCCCATTATGACTTTATAAAGTAACAATAAAGGAGTCCCTGCATGTCTCTGCATTATGCCCATAAACCAAATTATTTTTTATATGCTCAATTAATCGTTCGACATATCCAAAATTACGTCCAGAAAAACCAGAACACCAGCCAGCTTGTTTTTGAATTAAATGAGATTAATGCACTATTTCAGGATGATTTTGCGTCTGTCAGCGTCAATCTGGATGGGATTATGAATATCGCTGATGAATATAAAGTCGAAACCCTATCAGGCGACCAGAAATTGATTCAGCACTATAACGTCGATGTGAAAAATGCCCAACTGCTGATCGATTGTAACCCTGAAGCATTACAAAGCTTAAGAGATGGAAAGCCACTCATTGAACCAGATGCCACCATCCAAGAGTAAATTACTACTTATAAAAAACGATGCATCAGCATCGTTTTTTATGGGCAAGACATTATTTACATCGTATTAAACTGAATGATCACTGCTTTCCTCAGTCTTTTTTTCCAGCAACTTGCGTTTATTCTTTTTCACATAACGCTGTGCCGGCCAGGTCATGATAAAACGTGCACCGCCCAAGGTTGGACTTTGATCCACCTGAATGGAACCACCAAACCAGTAGGCAATCCGGCTGACAATCGACAGACCCAAGCCATAACCACCTGAAGCTCGGGTGCGGCTATCATCCAAACGGGCGAAGGCTTCAAAAATACGGGCACGATCTACTTCTGGAATTCCGGGACCGTCATCTTCCACACATACATAGGCCTGGCCGTCCTGATCCAGACCACCGCTGATTAATACCTTATTATCACAATAACGGATGGCATTCCCCACCAGATTCTGAATTACGCGATGCAGATAACGACGCTCCGCCTCGACTACCACAGCCACAGGCATTGGGTGTAATTCAATAATTTTATGGGTTTTCAGTGCTTGGGTCTCCACCATCACCTGATTCAGCACGTCATACAGATCAATCTGTTCAAACTCAATCGATGGCATACCCTGTTCCAGTTTGGCATAGGTCATGATCTCATCAATCAAGGTATTCAGCGCTTCAATATCCTTATCAATCTGCTCAACCTGTTGCAGACGATACTCGTAGTCATCTTCATCTGCCATCATTTCCACACCAAAACGGATCCGTGCCACCGGTGTACGCAATTCATGCGAAACCGCACGCATCAACTCCCGCTGTGCTTCGATCAAGCGCTGGATATGGTCTGACATATTGTTATAACTGGAAGCCAGTGTAGACATCTCATCACTACCATCCACCGGAAGACGCAATGACATATTACCGGTCTTCATCTTGTTTAAGGCATAGCTCACTTCACGCAGCTTACGCTGCATCGGAACCAGAAGGCCATAAACACCCAAACTCAGTACAAACAGGCTTAATAAGGTAATACCGGTCGCCAACTGGAATGGCATCCAGTTAAATAACGGTACTGGCCCCATGACCAAGACCTGAGAGGTCGAACCTGGAATTGGCGAAATAATTGAAATGGTCGTACCACGAATAGAAGCATTATCGCGGTATAAAATAATACTGTGATCCAGACGCAAACGTCCGATCTGCTCGGAGTCCAAAGGCAGAGATTGAACATTTTCAATGGAAACCGGATAGGAGAAATAATCCTGAATACGCGCAAGGTATTCTTTTTCCTGACCCGGATAATAAACCAGATAATCCAGAATAAAGACCGCCAAGGCCTTCATCTGGCGTTCAGTGATGTTGTCAGCCTTTATATAAAGGTAATGATCCGGATCATCACGCAGTCCCACCACAATATAAGCGATACCGGACTCAGCATCCCAGCGCACTACAGCCTTTCGATCAGCAATACGTCTCGCTTCAGCACGGGTAATATCTACCTTGCTGGCATCTACATAATGAATGGGTAACTCCAGAAGATCGGAGGCATCAGAAATCCAATCCATCTTCTGCTGGAGATTTGGCTGGCGCGCAACTCCCTCACTGATGATATATGCCATGCCATCAGTCAGGGATTCGCGATATTCTTGCGCACGCTGATAGTTGATAATCTGTACCAACAAATAGCCGAACACCGCCACCAAGACGACAAGGATGACGAGTCCTGCATAGATACGCAAAAATATACTGTGTTTAAACACCTATAATTTATCCTGCTTGCTCAAGCAAAAAACCACATTTGCTTAAAGTCCATTAGTCTCTTTAACGAAAAGATAACCTTTACTACGTACTGTTTTAATACGCTTCGGATTTTCTGGATCGTCACCAATTTTTGGACGGATACGCGAAATACGTACATCGATTGAACGGTCTTGACCGTCATATTCAATACCGCGTAAACGTTCGAAAATATCTTCGCGGGAAAGGATACGACCTGCATTCGATGCGAGCAACCACAACAGGTCATATTCTGCGCTGGTAAAATCAACCAGATCGCCATTTAGGGTTACCGAACGCCCGCCATTGTCGATCACCAGATCATCAAATTCGATACGCTGTGCCACTTCATCTTCAGGCACCTTGTCCGTACGACGCAGCAATGCGCGGATACGCGCCAGCAATACACGCGGCTGAACCGGTTTAGCAACGTAGTCATCTGCACCCATCTCCAGACCCAGAACCTGATCCATGTCTTCAGTACGTGCCGTCAACATCAAAATCGGTTGATGATAATGTGGACGTACTTCACGGCAAATAGTCAAGCCATCCGCACCTGGCAACATCACATCCAGCACCACCATATCTGGCTGTTCAGCAATAATCCGACGAATGGCACGGTTACCATCCGGCTCTACCCCTACCTCAAGTCCGTTACGGATGAGGTATTCTTGCGTTAAACGGGCAAGACGCTCGTCATCTTCAACAATTAAAATCTTGGGTAACTTTTCTTCTTGGCTCATGTATTGCCCCTTATATGGTGGATCTACGCTATAGGCGTATCCTTTTGAAATCCAATAGATACGTTTTTAATATGCTTGCAATATACACACGTTTACATTGTAAACAAGATGGCGTTCACCAAACTGATACATCAAGATAGCATTTTGTAATATTTTATCGTGCATTTTTTGGGCAGTTGTGCTTGAAACAGTGGCTTAGATCTGAATTGGGGCTTACACAACTATTACATGAACAAAATATGACTGCTTGATTGAGCGCTTTTTAGTTATCCACAATGTTATCTATAAGCACTTTCTTTGGACTTTGTTATGCTATGCCTTGCCTGATAAGGCTTATACAAAAATCAATAAAAATAGCGATATTTTTGCAATGATTAAAGCACAACTAAAGAAAAATATTTAGCTGAATGTCAATATTGATCTACCCTAAATTTTCCCGTATCTTGTGTTCAATTAATTTTAAAACCACTAGGTCTTGTGTTTATTCCTCAAATACTGTGGCACGAATTTTGCCCGGTTCAAACGGTCCATAAACATAAAAATAGATGACAATGGAGCTATGCTAACATGAGCGTAATCACTTCAACTCCTGGTCAACTTCAGGTGATTAAACGCACCGGTGATGTTGCCGCTTTTGATGCAGAAAAAATTTCTGTCGCAATTGGTAAAGCATTTTTGGCGGTTGAAGGCCAACAAAGCGCTGACTCGAGCCGAATTCATGATCGTATCGAGCAACTGACGGAAATGGTATTAAATACCTTTAAACGTCGTTTACCTTCTGGCGGAACGATTCATATTGAAGAAATTCAAGACCAAGTTGAACTTGCGCTAATGCGTACGGGCGAACAGAAAGTTGCACGCTCATATGTTATTTACCGTGAACAACGTTCTGAAGCGCGTAAACAGTTAGGTGCGAATCATCACCCGACGCTACAAATCACTGATGCTGAAGGAAAATTAAAACCATTAGATCTCAGCGAGTTGACTGCGACTGTAGAAAAAGCTGCTCAAGGTCTGGAAGGAATTGATGTTCAGGCGATCATCGATGAGACCGTGAAAAACCTCTACAACGGTGTAAAAGAGTCAGATATCTCTACCACCATGATGATGGCGACCCGTACCCGGATCGAACAGGAACCAAACTATACTTATGTGACTGCACGTCTGTTGCGTGATGACCTAGTAGCCACCGGTTTAGAGTTTTTGGGTCTTCCGACAGACACCAATGAAGGCGATGCGCTTGAAACTTTCCTGAAAAAAGGGATCGAGCTTGAGTTGCTTTCTCCAGAATTGCTGAACTTTGACCTGGCCAAACTGGCTGCTGCGATTCAACCGGAACGCTCTAACCAGTTCACCTACTTAGGTCTGCAAACCTTATTTGACCGCTACTTCATCCATTCAGATGGCGTACGTTTCGAACTTCCGCAATTGTTCTTTATGCGTGTTTCTATGGGCTTGTCGCTCAATGAAGAAAACCGTGAAGAACGTGCAATCGAATTCTATAACCTGTTGTCTAGCTTCGACTACATGGCTTCGACGCCTACCCTGTTTAACTCAGGTACGTTACGTCCACAATTGTCTAGCTGTTATTTGACCACGATTGATGATGATCTGTATGACATTTATGGCGCGATGCGTGATAACGCAATGCTGTCTAAATGGGCAGGCGGTTTAGGTAATGACTGGACACCAGTTCGTGCCTTGAACTCATACATCAAAGGTACTAACGGCAAGTCTCAAGGTGTTGTTCCGTTCCTGAAAGTAGCGAACGATACAGCTGTTGCGGTTAACCAGGGTGGCAAGCGTAAAGGTGCAGTATGTGCATACCTGGAAACCTGGCACCTGGACATCGAAGAATTCCTTGAACTGCGTAAGAACACCGGTGATGACCGTCGTCGTACCCATGACATGAACACTGCGAACTGGGTTCCTGACCTGTTCATGCAACGTGTATTCGAAGATGCGGAATGGACTTTATTCACGCCTTCTGAAACGCCTGATCTGCATGATTTGACTGGTGCTGAATTCGCTGAGCGTTATGCACACTACGAAGCGATTGCCAAAGAAACAAACATGTTGCACAAGAAAATCCGTGCAAAAGATTTGTGGCGCAAAATGCTGTCTATGTTGTTTGAAACTGGTCATCCTTGGATCACATTCAAAGACGTATGTAACCTGCGTTCACCACAACAACACGTAGGCGTGGTTCACTCTTCTAACCTGTGTACAGAAATCACGCTGAACACCAGCAAAGAAGAAATCGCAGTATGTAACCTGGGTTCGATTAACCTGGTACAACACGTTCAAGGTGGTATTCTTGATCGCGAAAAACTGGCACGCACAGTAAAAACTGCGGTTCGCATGCTGGACAACGTGATTGACATCAACTACTACGCTGTTCCACAAGCGCGTAACTCGAACCTGAAACACCGTCCAGTCGGTATGGGTATCATGGGCTTCCAGGATGCGTTATACGAAATGAACCTTGCTTATGGTTCTGATGCTGCGGTTGAGTTTGCTGATGAATCGATGGAAGTGATTTCGTACTATGCGATTTCAACATCTAGTGATTTGGCTGTTGAACGTGGTACATACGAAACATTCAAGGGTTCATTGTGGGATCAAGGTATCCTGCCAATCGACTCGCTTGATCTGGTTGCGAAAACTCGTCCTGAACGCATGTTCGAAGTCGACCGTACTCAACGTCTGGACTGGGACACTTTACGCGCCAAAGTTCAAAAAGACGGTATGCGTAACTCGAACGTGATGGCGATTGCTCCGACTGCTACGATTTCAAATATCTGTGGCGTGTCTCAGTCAATCGAGCCAACCTTCCAGAACTTGTATGTGAAATCAAACCTGTCTGGCGAATTCACCGTGATTAACCCGTATCTGGTACGTGCGTTGAAAGAACGTGGTCTTTGGGATGCTGTGATGGTCAATGACCTGAAACACTTCGAAGGTTCTGTACAGAAGATTTCCCGTATTCCGGAAGAGCTTAAAGCCATCTTCGCGACTGCGTTTGAAGTTGAAACTCGCTGGATCGTGGATGCTGCTTCACGTCGTCAAAAATGGATCGACCAAGCACAGTCTCTTAACCTTTACATCGCTGGTGCAAACGGTAAGAAACTGGACATCACTTACAAGATGGCCTGGTTACGTGGTCTTAAGACAACTTATTACCTTCGTGCATTGGGTGCGACGTCTGCCGAGAAATCAACCATTAATACGGGCGCATTGAATGCAGTTAAACCTGCAACAGTTGCGGCTCCTGTTGTAGCAGCAGCTCCTGTCGTTGAAGCGCAAAAACCTGAAGCTCCTGCAGAGGAAGAAGGTTTTGCACAAGCGGCTCCAGTGCCAATGGCATGTTCAATTGACAACCCTGATTGTGAGGCTTGTCAATAATCTGACAGGTTTTAAATCCTCCCCGACCCTCCTTTAATAAAGGAGGGAGAAAATCCCCCTTTTCAAAGGGGGACTTAGGGGGATTACGAAATTCAGGCAATAAAAAAGCCCTCTAGCGTCCGTCAAAACTAACTAGAAGGCTTTCAATCTCGAAGTGATACCAAGATGGTCACAACGAGGCTGGCATCACAAAATGCGTGAACGGATTGTATCATCAATTCGAGAAACGAGCCAGTAAGAGTCATCTTGAATTTGTAATGGAGATTATCTCTATGGCTACGAAAAAAGTTTCTCGTGATGCAGGAACTGGTCGTTTCGTAACTGAAGGCTATGCAAAAAAGCATCCTAAAACTACAGTTACTGAAACAATCAAGCCTAGTAAATCATCTAAAAAATGATTTAAACGTGAATCCTAGTTTCGGCTAGGATTCACAAACTAAAAGTAAAAGGAAACCTCAATGCCACATATGACTCATAACTACATGTTAGGACTTGCGGCATTGCTGATTTCCTTTGGTATTACCTTTTATTTACCGATTGCTTATTTCTGGTTCAAAGTTCGCCAGCAGCGTAAGCAAAATAAGTAGTGGGGATCATTGCTCCTGTATAAAACTAGAGCATTCATCGACAAAACTTAATTTTGCTTACACAAATTGAGCGTATAGTAAGACATCTCAGCCAAGCTGAATGTCTCATAAAAGATATAAAGCAACGTAGAGAGAATTGATATGTCTATCCTAAGTTGGGACGATTTCGAAGATGATTCGCAAAAACCGGCTGCACCTGAACAGCAGCCTGCGCCCGTCGAGCCGCAAAAAGCGACTAATTCACAGATGGTATCTGATGCAGGCAACGCATCGCCGGATGTGGCAGCTGCACAACCCCTTAGAGCCACTCAAAACCGAGGATCAAATCCAACCGATTCGCTGGCAAGAGCATCTGCTTCCCTAGATCAGCTTGATGTTGCTCCAGGCCTTGAAGAGCTTGAAATGGGTGCGCAACGTGTACAGGTTGACGACAAGGCAATGATCAACTGTCGTGCAGACTTGAACCAGCTTGTTCCATTCAAATACGAATGGGCTTGGCAGAAGTATCTGGACGGATGTGCAAACCACTGGATGCCGCAAGAAGTCAACATGAACCACGACATCGCGCTGTGGAAGTCTGAAAATGGCTTGACTGAAGATGAACGTACCATCGTGATGCGTTCACTCGGTTTCTTCTCGACTGCCGATTCACTGGTAGCAAACAACCTGGTACTGGCGATTTACCGTCACATTACCAACCCTGAATGCCGTCAGTACATCTTGCGTCAGGCATTTGAAGAAGCGATTCACACACACGCTTACCAGTACTGTATCGAGTCGCTAGGCATGGATGAAGGCGAAGTCTTCAACATGTACCGCGAAGTACCGTCAGTGGCACGTAAAGCGGCATGGGGCCTGAAATATACTCAGTCTTTAAGTGATCCTACTTTCAAAACTGGTACCCCTGAAAACGACCAGATCCTGCTTCGCAACCTGATCGCGTTCTACTGTGTACTTGAAGGGATCTTCTTCTACTGCGGTTTCAGCCAGATCCTGTCGATGGGCCGTCGTAACAAGATGAATGGTGTTGCCGAGCAGTTCCAGTACATCCTGCGTGATGAGTCAATGCACCTGAACTTCGGTATCGATATGATCAACCAAATCAAGATCGAAAACCCAGGTCTATGGACGACTGAATTCCAGGAAGAAATCATTCAGATGATTCTTGAAGGTACGATGCTGGAAATCGAATATGCACGTGATACCATGCCACGCGGTGTACTTGGCATGAATGCTGGCATGATGGAAGAATACCTGAAGTTCATTGCCAACCGTCGTCTGGCGCAGTTAGGCTTGCCTGAACAGTTCGCTGGTGTGAATAACCCGTTCCAGTGGATGTCAGAAATGATGGACTTGCGTAAAGAGAAGAATTTCTTCGAGACGCGCGTAACAGATTACCAAACTGGCGGTGCGTTAAGCTGGTAATTCATAAAAACATCACGCGACACATAAGTTGTCATTTACGACTCATAGTTTGTCATTGAAAAAACCGCCAATACTGGCGGTTTTTTCATTTCAACAGAAACAATAACTACCAATAAAAGCTTTAAATTATATATAGATATAAAGCGCTCAAAAGACTGAAATACATACACAACCCAGTAGAAATTAGGCAAGAGAATATTTAGATGTCAAAAGATAAACGCCAAAAAATTAGGAATGAAATCAAGATAGCCTATATAAAAAAGAAATTATCTCTACTCCCCAGACAGTAGATGACCTTATTTATTAGAAGCTCATTCCATGAGAGGAACTCAGTAAAGTACTTAAATTGAAGGAAGTCTATATGACAGGTAGTGAAGCTAGTAAGTTACTGGGAATGAGACATTCACATATAACGAACCTACAAAAATAAGGTTTAATTCACCCTTATTATCTTGGTAAGACTAATTCAAAAATTAGGCTGTTTAAAAGAGATGACGTTATACGTATCAAAAATGAGAATTCTTAATTCATTAAGAATTCTCATTTATCAGCGGCTATATGACCTTCTAACAACTAAAAGAGAATCGTTTGGGATTTCTACTTTTATTTTTATCTGTATATCATTACCTCTTTAAAAATGAGATCTATTATCCTTGTGGAATATTGGCAACAGTGCTACTATTTTTATACAACTTATTAATATATAAGAAAAAATATGGAAAACCAATTAATATGTTCGGTAGAATCGTATAAAAAACATGTTTAGTCCCAATATAATGATGAATGAAAGCATAGAGGATCATCAGTGAACCATAGGGAACAAATGCCGAAACAATAAATTTATAGGGCGCAGGAACGACTCTGTAAGTAAATTCAACTAAACCCGCAACCAAATAGCCGCCGATAAAACTATTTACAGCTTGTGTAAATGCAGAAAGCCAAACATTATCAGCACTATAGTTAATATAATACGTCAAAATACCATAAAGTATTGCAGATAAAAAACCTGTAATCAGCATTCTAGTTTGAGATGTCATCTTCTTAAAACTCCAAGTTATTATTTTGATAGATCATGAATTAAAAAGCTAAATCACGCCTTTTTCGCCGATATCCACATGGTAATGGTTGCTTTAAAGACAATTTCATCAAGCTGATCTTTGACTTCAATATTGACCTTATATTCACTCGGTTTGGTTAAATCCATTGTTGTTGCAGGTGTGGCCGTTGCGACCAATCCTGTTGTCGCCTTTTTCAGATATTCAACCGTCATATCCTTCGGAATCCAGCGATACGTAGACGGTACTGTCACTTCGGTCATCGTACCGCCTGAGAGCTCGGCCATATTGCACATTGCAATGGCATGTACGGTGCCTAAATGGTTTGTGACTTTTCTAGATTTTGAAATACTGACTTTACAAAACTCAGGTCGCAATTCCTCAAATTTTGGACTGATACTTGCAAAGTAAGGTGCTTTAAGACATAACGCTTTCGAAAATGCCCATTTCCCGCCAGGTTTAGATGACAGTTTTTCCCATATATTCAGTGTGCTCATGACACATCCTCTTTTTTTATCATCAATTTTTTAAATTAGAATTATGTTCTGTTTTTGAGTTTTATTCTGTTTTAACTAATTGTCAAGTGACTGATAATTCATTTAAGATTCTGTTTTCTTCAAATTCTGTGTCTGAAATGAATACCATTGCTATTTTTGAAAAGCACTACGCTGGAAGACGAAAACAATTAAAAAAAGAAATCTTAATAACAGCATTACAGCTTTTTAATCAAAATGGTGTTGAAGCCACGACCATTGAGCAAATCAGGGAAAATTCTGATACCAGTGTTGGAGCGATTTATTATCATTTCGGTACAAAAGAAGGAATTATCGCCAATTTATATTTTTTAGCATTAGATGATCAGGCGATTGAAAGAGAAAAATATTTTAAAAATATCAATAATATAAAAGAATTCATTTTTGCAATTGTCCATAGCTATCTTGATTGGATAGAACAAAATGTAGAACTTGCGAGATTTCAAATTACTGCCCGATATTATGTTTCTACGAGTACATATGAGGATGAATTGACTGAAAAGAATAAGACAAGGAATAAAGCAATTTTTCAGCATTTAAAGTCTGTATATTCAATGGAAAAACTCAAGAAATTACAGTTAAACCTAATCGTTTCATTAATACTAGGTCCCGCTGAAAATTATGCAAAACTATGGCTACTAGAAAAAATTTCCGAGAAACCGTCCAAATATAGAAATGAATTTGCTCAATCAGCCTGGTTATCTGTTGAACGTTTTTTTATAACAGATCAATAATTTTCTACCTTGGTTTGGATCTTGAGTCTAAAAAATTATTTATCAAAAATAACACTGGTTGAGTCTTCTTAAACTCATAATGACATCGGTTGAGTCGCAGTATAATGTCATTATGGTTCGTTAGAAGAACTAAGACATTGATTTAATTATCACGCGAATGACAACTTATGTATCGTTTGACGCTTAAAATGACACGATATCTGTCATTTTAACTTTTTAAAAAAAGCCACCCTCGCGGTGGCTTTTTTATGATCTGATTGATCTGCTTAAATTCTGGAATTTATTTCAACCGTTTCCCTGCTTCATCAATAATTATTTCCCCGTCTTCTTTGCTAAACGCAGCACGCTGCGGAGCAGAAAGAATATCTAAAACAACTTCTGATGGTCGGCACAATCTCACACCAAGTTCAGTCACCACAAATGGACGATTGATCAAAACCGGATGTTGCAGCATAAAATCAATCAGTTGTTGATCTGTCCAATGGCTGCTTTCCAGGTCAAGTTCTTCATAGGGCTTCACATTTTTACGAATCGCTTCACGTACCGACAGACCCGCATCCTGAATTAACTGAATCAGTTCTTCTTTGGTCGGCGGTGTTTCCAGATATTCAATCACCTCGGGTTCCTCACCGGTATTGCGGATCAGGGCCAAGGTATTTCGGGAAGTTCCACATTCAGGATTATGATAAATCTTGATCTTTTGCGACATGACTTTTCTCAGTGCATAAACAATATTGCTTTTATATATGGATATCCGTATATTCGCAATAGTAAATATATCAGGATATCGCGATGCATCAGACCGATTTTTTCAAATGTCTTGCCGATTCAACACGTTTAGATATTTTAAAGCTGGTCATGGCCAAACAGAATGTCTGTGTCTGTGAATTCACAGAGCAATTAAATCTGAGCCAGCCCAAAATTTCCCGTCATCTGGCCTTATTGAGAAATCTGGGCGTTTTGCTGGATCAACGCCAAGGGCAATGGGTTTATTACCGTTTAAATCCTGATTTGCCGGTCTGGGCAAATGAAGTGTTAAAAGTCATCGCACAAGATCCGGAAATTCAAAAGTTAAAATCTACCATTTCAGCATCCTGCGAATTATCCTGAGTCCAATATCATGTCTACTTCAAAAATGTCATTTTTAGATAAGAATCTGACCATCTGGATTTTTATCGCCATGCTGCTGGGGATCTGGATTGGGGTTTTCTTTCCTCAGGCTTCGATTACTTTAGACCGGATGAGTATTGATTCGGTCAATATTCCGATTGCCATCGGTCTGATTGTCATGATGTATCCACCGCTTGCCAAAGTGAACTATGCCACTTTGCCGCAGGTATTTAAGGATAAACGCACGCTTACCCTGTCTCTGGTTCAGAACTGGCTAATTGCGCCCTGTCTGATGTTTGCATTGGCGCTGATTTTTCTGCAATCCTATCCTGAGTATATGACGGGTGTCATCCTGATCGGCTTGGCGCGTTGTATTGCCATGGTGCTGGTCTGGAATGGTCTGGCTTGTGGCGACAACCAGTATGTGGCCGGACTGGTGGCATTTAACAGTATTTTCCAGATCCTGTTTTTCAGTAGCTATGCCTGGCTGTTTTTGACCTTCTTGCCGCCTTATTTTGGTGTTGAAGCACAGGTGATTGATGTTAGCTTCTGGACGATTACCCACGCGGTTCTGGTTTATCTGGGGATTCCATTTTTGCTGGGCTTTTTGACACGTTTGATTCTGGTTAAGCAAAAAGGTCTGGAATGGTATCAGACGCAGTTTATTCCAAAAATCAGTCCGCTCAGCCTGCTGGCTTTGCTATTTACCATTGTTGCCATGTTTAGCCTTAAAGGCGGTGATGTGGTCAGCCTGCCACTGGATGTACTCAGAATTGCTATTCCCCTGACCATTTATTTCATTGTGATGTTCTTTATCAGCTTCTTTATGAGCAAGTGGATGGGCAATGATTATCCTAAAACTGCGGCTATTTCTTTTACCGCTGCCGGTAATAATTTTGAACTGGCTCTGGCAGTTGCGATTGCCACTTTCGGTCTCGCGTCCCCTGTGGCATTTACCACCGTGATTGGCCCTCTGGTTGAAGTTCCGGTTCTGATTGCGCTGGTCAGCGTTTCATTATGGCTAAGAAAAAAAGTGTTTAAAGAGGCATAACCCGATGGATCTCCCGAATATCAATTTGAATCTGCTAGGAACACCGACGCTGGACAAAGTTCAGGCCAAAGCACTGGATCATCCACCCCGGATTTTGCTGCTGTATGGTTCAAACCGTGAACGGTCCTACAGCCGGCTCGCTGTTCAGGAAGCGGGCCGGATACTGGAATATTTTGGCGCCGAAGTCAGAATCTTCCATCCCAAAGGATTACCCTTACCTGAGGATGCAGATACGAGCCACCTTAAGGTAAAAGAACTGCATGAACTTTTGGCCTGGTCAGAAGGCATGGTCTGGTGTTCACCGGAACGTCATGGTTCGATGAGTTCGATTCTAAAAGCCCAAATTGACTGGATTCCTCTGGCAGCCGGTGCAATTCGTGCGACTCAAGGCAAGACGCTGGCCGTGATGCAGGTTTGTGGTGGTTCGCAATCCTTTAATGCAGTGAATCAGTTGCGTGTTTTAGGACGCTGGATGCGGATGATCACGATTCCAAATCAGTCTTCTGTACCGAAAGCTTTCCTTGAATTTGAAGAAGATGGTCGCATGAAAGCATCACCTTATTACAACCGCATTGTGGATGTGATGGAGGAACTCTACAAGTTCACTCTCCTCACCCGCGGTCAATCTGCTTATCTCACCGATCGATATTCTGAACGGGTCGAAAGTGCCGAGGAATTATCGAAACGAGTGAATCAGCAAACGATCTAGTTTTATCTCAAATCCTCTGATCAACTGGTCAAAGCTTAAATATAAAAAAATCCCGCTCAAGAAGTGGGATTTTTTAGTTTAATTATATTTATAAGGTTGAAAATCTCTATGCTCAGATGAAGAAATCATTATCCTCTTAAACAAACTTACAGGAATTGATATTAAACTAGCAGCTTCAATAATTGGCATAATAGTATGTTTATAGGCTTTTTGTTCATTCCACTGATCTATTAAATATTTTCCTGTCAGGAAATTATTTTCAAGTGCCTCATAGTCAATCTCAATCCAAATAGATGCTTCCCATTCTTTAAAAAATGGCACAAATATATGCCAATTTGATAAAGGGTAATCCTTACTATATTTTTCCTCTTCAAAATATCGAAAATCAAATAAGCTAATTCCTCCTACACTTCTAACATAAGGGTAATATTCTGAACCTCTATTTGCCTTCCAACGATCCTTATTAGGTATATCAGGTTCAGCAGCGATATAGCCTGTTTCCATAATCTTATGAAATCACTCAATCTTAGTTGTATGCCAAATACCATTAAGAAGCTCTTCAGGAAAATTCAAAATGCTTCCCCTTTATTA
The DNA here is from genome assembly GCF_048147885.1 of Acinetobacter sp. 228. Taxonomy (NCBI): domain Bacteria; kingdom Pseudomonadati; phylum Pseudomonadota; class Gammaproteobacteria; order Moraxellales; family Moraxellaceae; genus Acinetobacter; species Acinetobacter sp. 228. Next base: position 11,057 of record NZ_JAYWYV010000011.1, on the reverse strand, counting down.
TATTGAATGAATTTAGGCTTAGGCTGTTTTAACAAAGATTAGAATGCTTTCATTATACTCAACCCGGCACTCCAGTTTCGCCCTTCTGCCGGCTCATAGAAACGGCCATTGCTTTCATTGACGATGACTGAACCTGAATAGTCTTTATCAAACAGATTATCTACACGCGCAAAAGTTTTGACAGACCAGTCTTTTATATTCCAGTGATAACCGACATTGGCACCGGCAATGGTATAACTTGGCGCATACTGTGAGTTAATATCGTTGACATAAATACGGTCTGAATAACGTACATCTAAACCCGCGCTTAAACCATTTTCAGGTTTCCAGCCTAAACCAAGAAAAGCCTGTTTTTTGGCAATCCCCGGAATATAGTTTCCGGCTGCAATAGCGGCTACCGTACCGATTGCGGGAATGTCAGCATCAAAAGTAGCATCTATATAGCTATAGCTGGCTTGAGCAGTGAGATCACGCCAAAGATTTTTGTTCCAGGAGAGTTCAATACCTTCTCTTAAAGTTTTATCGGCATTACGGAAAGTAGAGCGACCATTGTCACTCCCTGCAGAAACAATGTCATTCTTCGTCCTGGTCTGAAAAACTGCAACAGTAAAATCACCTAATGTATTTACAGACTTTAATCCCATCTCATAGGTTTCACTTTCTGCTGCTTTTAAACTGAAGCTGCGGTTTTCTGCAGTATTTGCAGGATAAGACATTTCGGTAAAGGTCGGCGTTTCAAAGCCTTGTGCATAACTGGCATAAGTCATCAGCTCAGGTAAAATCTGCCAGCTTAAGGCCATGGATGGCAATAATTTCTGATAATCGGTTTTACCTGAATTATTGCCATTCGCCAGGAACTTGTCTTTAGACTTGAAATGTACATTGCTATAGCGCAGGCCGGCATCCAAGGTCCAATCGGGAGCAAAGTGATAAGAAGCTTGCAAATACGGATCTAGATTCCACAGGGTATTGTCTTCATCTCGGCGTAGTTCACCTTTGACTCCCAAGCGATCACCTAAAAAGTTTTGATAGCCTTTACGGTCTTCGGTCATGGCATCAACAGCAAGTCCAGCAATCAGTTGGGTATCTGGCCAAATGCTCTGACCTGTCCAGCGTAAATCTATCCCATAAAAATTACGGTCAAAATCAATCACGCCACCCGCATGATTAACTCCACCTTGTGCTGTACGAGGAATCGACTGATATTGTGTGACTGCGCGCTGTCCCCAGTAGGCCATGCCATACAGTTCATGCTGGTCATTGATCGGTTTATTCCAGGTCAAACCTGTTTGCAGCTGCTCAATTTCTTTACGTGCATTATAAAGAAGGACGTTTGCAGCGACCTGTTTAGGATTGGCTTGCCACTGTTCGCGAGTCAACCCACCGGGATCATCCGCAGCAATTTTAACGTAATTATTAATCCAGTTAATTTTAGAGCCGTCCTCCAGGTCCCAAGTCAGCTTGGCATTGCTCAGGATTTTATGCGCGCCGCTATGCTCCCGATAGCCGTCGGTATCAAAATAAGATGAGCTGATGATATAAGCTGGTTCATCGGCATTTTCTGAACCGCCTTGCAAAACCAGCTTGGTCTGCCCTTTGTTCTGGCTCCCTGCAGAATGCCCCAGTTCAATTGAGTCAGCGCCTTGCCCTTCCCTTGTAGTGGTTAAAATCGTTCCCCCGGAAGAGTTGCCATACAGTGATGAAAATCCACCACCCAATACTTCAATATGCTCCAGACTGTTCAAATCAATATTCGAGGTTTGTCCCTGTCCATCCGGCATCGTTGCAGGGATTCCATCCACATATAAACGCACACCCCGTACACCAAAACTGGAACGCGCACCAAAACCACGCATCGAAATTTGCAAATCCTGGGCATAGTTTTCACGGTTATTTAACTGCAGTCCTGGAACGCCTTTTAATGTTTCCGAAAGGTTCACATTCAGGCTGTTCTCTGGTTGTGCCTGCTCCAGATAATAAACCGATGCAGGCGTGCTCAACTTCTCCCGGTCAGTTCGGGTCGCCTGAACAATAATAGGCGCAAGTTTTTGCACTTCTGTAGCAGTATTTTCAGCATACAGCGTCTGGCTCATACAGGCGATTAAACAGGATAATGTGGTTTTTACAGGGAGATGTCGAAATTGATGCTGCATATTTTGTAGGTTCCAGTTATCTATGTGACTTAGAAAACTCATAAGCTGCCGAAGCACATCACATGATTAATTGTATAAGCCGGTTTGATCTTCAATGATCAGTAGATCGAGTTTGCTTGATCAGAATACAGGTAGAAAATTTAGTTTTAAGCTGCGTGATCAATAGAAGTCACATATCAAGGCAATTTATCAAAATCTTTGTTTACTTCACTCAATATCGTGCAACCCACATGATTTTCTTTAATATTCTAACGGTTTATAAAAAGACTGATGGGAAAGCCTGACGAATCAGGCTTTCCCATACAACAACAGAGAGTCAGTTACTTATTGTCTGGCAAGGCATAAGCCACCAGAGAGTCACCCATCTTGGTACCAAAGGAACCATGACCACCCGCCATAATGACCACATACTGCTTGCCATTGGCTTCATAAGTCATTGGCGTAGCCTGACCACCTGCAGGTAGACGGCCTTTCCACAACTCATCACCGTTGTTCACATTAATGGCACGGATATAGTTATCTTGAGTTCCACCCACAAACATTACATTACCCGCAGTTGAAATAGGTCCACCCAGCATCGGCACACCCATTTTGAATGGCGGCAATGGAATGCCTGGCATACTGTCACGAATGGTACCGATGCGGCGTTTCCAGGCCACTTCATGAGTATTTAAGTCCACACCTGCAACAAAGCCCCAAGACGGCTGTTTACACGGCAGCCCAAACGGAGACAGGAACGCACTGATTTCAACGCCATAAGGCACGCCATACATCGGTTGAACGCCGGCTTCTGTGCCTGCACCTTTAGCCGTCTTAGGACGGTTCGGATCTTGAGGAATCAGTTTTGATACAAATGGCAGACCAATCGGATTGGTCAGTGCAATTTGGCGGTCCGGATTGACCGACATACCACCCCATTCGAACACGCCCAAATTACCCGGGAAGACCAGAGTGCCATTTTCAGAAGGTGGGGTATAAATGCCATCGTAATTCAGTTTATGGAACGCAACACGGCAGACCAACTGGTCAAACATGGTCGCACCCCACATCTGTTTATCGGTCAATTTATCTTGTGGCGCCAGATTAAAGTCAGAGAAGGGTTGAGTTTTAGAATAGAACTCGCCTTTGGTTTGAGGTCCGCGTTTCACAGATTGTGGTACCGGTTTCTCAGTAATCGGCACAATCGCTTTACCATTACGGCGGTCCAGCACAAAGGCATTTCCGGTTTTGGTCAAGACATAAATGGCTGGAACTATATTGCCATTTTTGTCTTTGATGTCGGTCAATGTCGGCTGTGACGGCACGTCCATATCCCACAAATCATGATGTGTGGTCTGGAAATTCCACACCAGTTTACCTGTACTGGCATTCAGGGCCAGCATCGAGTTGGCATAACGCTCGTCCAGTTCAGTACGGTGACCACCATAAATATCCGGAGTTCCCACACCTGTTGGTACATAGACGATGTCCAGCTCTGCATCATAGGCCAAAGGTGCCCAAGCGTTTGGAGAGTTGTGTACAAATTTTTGACCCGGTGCAGGAATGGCGTTTGGATCTTCAGCGCCCGTATCAAACACCCAAAGCAGTTCACCAGTATTCACGTCATAACCACGGATCACACCAGAAGGTTCTTCAGTTGAATAGTTGTCGGTAGTTGAACCCGCAATAATGATGGTGGTACCTGTGACAACTGGGGGTGAGGTTGGAATATAACCGCCCGGATATGGGAATGGCATATCTTTTTGCAGGTCAACTTCACCATTTTTACCAAAGTCAGAGCAGACTTTACCGATGGTTGCATTTACCGCAACCAGACGCCCGTCATTGACCGGTAAAATGACTTTTTGTGGACATTCAGCAGAGCTGCTTTTTTTCGAAGCGAGACTGGTTTCAAAACCAGCTGTATTGTTCACATCATAATAAGACACACCACGGCAGGTTAAATGCTGATAGGTATGATCAGCTTTTAGTTTTGGATCATAAGTCCATTTCGCCTTACCAGTTGCCGGATCAAGCGCAGTCAATTTCTGGTGAGTGGTACAGATGTACATGTTGTCACCCACCTTGATTGGAGTAACCTGATTGGTGGTTTCGCCCGAGTCATTTTCAGTCTTGAATTCGCCCGTGTGATATTCCCAAGCCACCTGCAAATCTTTGACATTTTCAGTATTAATCTGCTTTAAGGGTGAATACCGTAAACCGGACTGGGTACGGCCATAAGCAGGCCAGTCTTCATCTGCCACACCGGGGATTGGCTGGTGGGCTGCAGGCTGCTGGGATTTTAATTCACCGCGAATTTCTTGCGGGTCATTAAATACAGAATAAATCATGACAGCGATGGTAATGGCCAGTGAACTGCACAGGGCAATTTTCGCACCTTTGCTGTGATCAAAACCGCGTGTTACCGCCGGAATCAGCAGGGCCAGACCAAACAGACCTAAAATATCCAAACGCGGTGCAAGTGCAAAAAAATCTGAACCGACTTCCCACAGCCCCCACACCACCGTTGCCAAAACGAATACAGCATAAACCAGGAGTGCAGCGCTCTTCCGTTGATATAACAGAACTGCGGTCGCAATAAAGAGTATACCTGCAATGATGTAGTACCAAGACCCACCCAGTACTGCAAGATAAATCCCTCCAATCAGCAGTCCTACACCGAAAACAGCGGCAATGACTGCTAAAATCGTTCTCCATACCGAACCTGAAGATGAAGTATTCATATCGAACGCCTATAAAATTTTTTTTGAAAGCTCATGTACCAGACCGGCATAAGCACCCTTATTGTTAAATTCTTAGTTAGAAATACATCACTGTCTTAAGCAGGCATTACTCATCAAAGCAATAGAAGACTTAGAGATTCAATAGTGTATTTGCAACTAAAAACTGTTTTTAGAATGATGTGTTGAACTTGATTCCACCTACCCAGACATTTTCACCATCTTTATATGCGCCGACGTGACGAACATATTGCAGATTCGGGCGAATGGTGAGCCAGGGGGTGGCATGCAAACCATAATAAATTTCTGCATCGACTTCTTGATGATGGTTACCAATGACATCGTCATTCATATTGATCCGTGCAATACCCAGTGCGATTTCATCTTGAGGACGTGAATCCATGGCACCCTTATAAACCAGCCCGATATTTTGCATATCGGTGACACTATTGGTTTTGGAATCATGCACTGTTGCATTTAAAAAGCCGGTCAAACCACGCGAAGTATCTCCGTCATGTGCAGTGAATTGCTGCTTGACCACTACCCAGCCCCCATGGTGATGATCGGTTTGCTCCGGATTGGAAATGACTCCAGCCTCCGCTGTGCTGTAGTAATAACCAGCACGGTATTCACCCGGCAATTTTTGTACGCCCACTTTCGGTGTCCAGACTACTTCTGCAGGAAGCATTGCTTCTTTGGAACCATCTGTGCTCAGGTTAAATCCTTTACCACGTTCCAGATTCTCAGGGTTATATTCATAGACACCGACCTGGGCATAAAGTTCAGGGCTAATGTTATATTTGACCCGTGCTGCCCATTGGCTTACCGGCCAGTTGTACCACTGATCACCAACCCAGTTCCCGACTTGGGAGCCACACAGTGCCAGGTTCTGGAAATCACAGTCAAAACTATTGAAGTCTTCACCCTCACCGAAGCGTCCGACTTTCACATCCAGTTTTTGTTCCAGGAATTTCTTCTTGATCCATAAATCAGTCAGACGCCAGGTTTGACCACGGCCCCAGACTTCTTGCACTGAACTCAAATGACTATTTAAAGCAGCAGAGCTTTGAGAAAGGGAATGACCATTACGCTCGGTGACAGTAATTTGCGCTTCGGTATCTTGCCAGCCTGCAATTTTTGCCAGATCCAGATGAGCCCCAAAAACAAACTGGTCTGCATATTCAGTTGCATGGCTTGAAGATTTCTGGGCATCAATCAAGCTTGCCATTTCACCGGTATAACCAAAATTGAAATCATAACCTTGTTGTTGCAACTGGGTACGTTGCCCGTTCCAGTCACCTAACATCCATGGGCTTTCTGTACTGAAAGCAGTCTCGGCATGCGTAACTGTCGTAGTCAAGAGTAGAGAAGCACAGCAAAGATAAATGGCTTTCGACAACGGGGAGAAATACATTAAATGTGATACCCTCATCACAAAATATGAAGTTTCTTATTGTATGCGTGTTGGTTTTTAAAAATTGTTACTAATAAATTAAAAACATGAACAAAATGTTGTTATTATTAATATTATTATATATTTTTTGTAAATACAAAAACCCTAACTACCTGTTTATTATGACGTTACATATTTAGACTTAAAACCATACCCTAAATATAAAAGTTGATATTTACAGAATAAATTGAGCTTGAGTTTCTGATAAAAACTTCACAAATAAATCAGCTGGATTACTGTTTTACCTTCTTTATTCTTAATAATCCGGTATCTCCATTTTTCCTGAATTGAAGATCGAAGTACTGAGGCTATAACGCTTCTGAATATATGAGAAACCTGCTGCCATTTCACTATGAATTTTTAAAAATCAGGTTATGCTAAAGTTATTCTGATAAGAAATTACCTCGCGTTAAAACAATAATCCAGCTTAATAGACGAGAACCAGTATGAAAGGCTCAATCCTTAATTTTTCTATTCAAAACAATACCGGGGTGATCTCGGGGGATGATAACCAGCACTATACTTTTAATGGTGCAGACTGGCGTGCAGAACGTCCGCCATCACGCGGGGATCGGGTCGATTTTATCGTAAACAGCGCGGGTGAAGCCGCTGATGTTTATCTGGCTCTGGGCAATTCCATTTATCTCGGGGAAAAAATTTCCAGTGAGCTCGGTAAATATTCCAATCTGGATCAGGCCGAGGAAAACTACAGCAGCATTGACTGGTTTGTAAAATGTCTGACCAACTATGCAAATTTTTCTGGCCGGGCACGCCGTAAAGAATTTTGGTTTTTTATGCTGTTTTGTGTAATTTTAGGCATTATTGCTGAGGTCATAGATACAGTTTTAGGCACTGAACCCATAGTAAATAGCCTGCTTAATCTGGCACTTCTGGTCCCGAGTCTGGCAGTTGGCGCGCGTCGTTTACATGATATTGGACGCTCTGGTTGGTGGCAATTACTGATGCTTACCGTGATTGGTGTTCTTGTATTGATCTGGTGGTGGGCAACTGAAACCAAACCACAAAACAATAAATATGGTCCTCCTGCCAAATAACCGAACCTTACAAATCCCGTCTTGATGCTAGAGACGTTTATCACTTATTTAGTGGGTAAATATCAACAAAATCAGACCTTACCAATGCTGCAAGAACAATTAGTAAAATTTCCAGATGCTGTATGGGTGCAAATTTATAAAGACAAAATGCAGCTAATGGATATAGATGGCACGATCACACATACACGCCTACCGGATGTACCTTATGACCATCCCCGGAGTATTATTGCCGACTTTGATGCAGCCGCAGTGACCCTAAAACAGCTGTTACCCTCACCGGTCATGAAAAGGCTATTCAGCCCTATAGCATTGCTGCAAATCATGGATTTGCCGGAAGATGGTTTAACTGAAGTTGAAAAGCGCGCTTTGCTCGAACTCGGTTATGAAAGTAAGGTGCAAAATGTCATCCTGTTTGATCACGCAGGAAATGCGCTGACCCAAGCCAGTCTTCCCTCCCAACATCGCCTGACGATCATCAAAATTTTTCTGATGATCGTCATTATGGTTGTGCTGGCATCGAGCTGGTTCTTGACGCTTTAAATATTCGACCCATAAAAAAACTCTATGGCCTGCAGGATGCTAATACGGCTTATAATTTCATCATAAGAGAACTGGTTGCCAGATAGTATATTTGCTATAAATAAAGCAGCTTATAGACATCACCTCTCTAAAAATCAGCTCAAATAAAATAAGCAAAAATTAGGGTTTATTTAAAATAATCTAGCAACTGATTCAAGCGGTCTATTTGATATTTAGGTTGTGCCAGTGCTAATTCTTGCTGACTGCCATAGCCATAATTTACCGCAATAGTCTCCATACCATTTTGACGGGCACCAAAAATGTCATGCTCGCGGTCACCGACCATCATGCATTGATCGGCCTGCAACTGTTGCTGCGCTAAAATATACTGAATCAGCTCAGCTTTATTGGTTCGCTCGCCATTCAGCTCACTGCCATAAATTTCTGTAAAATACTGGGCCAGATCAAAATGCTCCAGAATCTGTTTGGCATACACTGTCGGTTTTGCCGTAGCGACAAACAAGCGATAGCCCCGGCGTTTCAGTTCTGCCAGGGTTTCTGCTACACCCTCAAAAACATGATTTTCATAAAGACCCTTGACTGCAAAGCGCTCCCGATAAGCCATCAGAGCCTGCTCGGCCAGAACATGATCGGCTTCAACATTTAAGATTTTGGCTAGCGAGGCTTTTAAGGGAGGGCCAATAATCCAGTCAATATTGATCTCGTCACTAATCGGATGACCAATCTTTTCCAGACCATAACGCGCAGACGTCGTAATTCCCACTTTCGGGTCAGTTAATGTCCCATCCAGATCAATTAAAATATTCTTAATCACTACCCATCCCCTCTCATCGGCACCGATATAAATTAATATCGAGAGTTCATTCAAATTTGCCTATACTAATACAATTTTAGTGAATGAAGGACATCATTTTGCGCCCTACCGTACTTTGCTTTTCCGGTTTAGACCCTTCAGGTGGAGCCGGCCTTCAAGCAGATATTGAAGCCATTGGTCAAAGTGGTGCACATGCGGCAATTGCCTGCACAGCCCTCACCATTCAAAATTCACAGCAGGTTTTTGGTTTCGAAGCCACTTCCAGAGAATTACTATTGGCACAGGCCAATGCGGTGGTAAATGACCTGCCCATTCGTTGCGTAAAATCCGGCATGTTAGGCACTACAGATAATATCGCGGCTCTGGCCGAATTTCTGACTGCACATCCAGATTATCTGTATGTGCTGGATCCGGTTTTGGTCGCCAATAGTGGTGGTTCACTGGGCAATCAGGCAACGTTAGTCAAAGCATTTACCCAGCTTATTCCATTGGCCACCATCCTAACGCCAAATACAGTTGAACTGCGTGCCCTGACGGGTGAGCAAGACCTCAAACTGGCCACTCAAAAATTATTTGAAATGGGTGCACAGGCCGTTTTGGTCAAAGGTGGCCATGAAGATACGCCAGATTATATTCAGAACAGCCTGTATATTGCAGGTGAGCTGATCAACGAAACCCGTTGTCCTCGTTTGCCAGGTGAATATCATGGTTCAGGCTGTTCACTGGCCAGTTTCATAGCCGGACGTCTGGCCATGGGTGATCAGTTAAAAACTGCAGTACAGCATGCTGAAACCTGGCTATTTGGGGTATTAAAAAATGCTGAAATTCCTGTTCCAAATGGCCAGAGAATTCCAAAGCGTTTTTAAGATCACATGTTTTAAAATTAAAAAGCCTGAATGCGTCAGGCTTTTTTTATCGCTGCTATTTTTTGAATAATACTATTTGGCCGGATAAATAACTTTGCTTACATAGGTTGGTAAATTCCAGGCACCACCAGCAAAGCCTTTGCATTGTACGGTCAGACTACTAAAGCTTTTGGCAAATTTCTTGCCATTCCAGGCCCATTGTTCCTGACGAACACAATCGCCCAAACCGCGTACTTTTTGCCCGGAAAATATCTGGCCTTTATTAAAGGTTTCTCCCGAAGTGGTCACCAGCTGCTTCAACTGCCTGTTCTGGTCCATCAGCCAGAAACCACTACCTACATTATAAGCCCCCCGCCAGCATGGAATCTGAACCAGCTGATTTTGAGCATTGATGGGATAAATGGTCATGACATCATCCGGCATAAAATTCTGGCTAAACAGCAAATCACATTGATCCTCGTTGGTAGTCACTTGCAGTTTTCGAATTATCTGCTGACTGGCTGCTGTATTCAGTTTCGCTTGAGTGATTTTGCCTGACTGATATTTTGGTATCTGAATTTTCGGTATCGCTGCGGCTTTGAGGACCGCCTGATCAGACTTTTTTCCTGGCCTGATCAAGGCTGAGGGTGTAGAAAGTCGACGCTGAAATTCATCCATCTTGAGTAAAACGGCACTGGCTCCAGCGGCCGATAAGTTCCAGCGTGATTGTGTATTCTTAAATACAACCGGAGCTGTTCCCTGTACAGCTTTTAGCAAGGCTCGCGTTTGATCAGTACTGAGTTGCCCTATTCCCTCCCGATTCAGACCAATCATGCCATAAGCTGTATTGGCAATTTGCAACTGAAGCTGTCGTGTGGGCGTGGCCATCGTTAAGGGCAAAATATGGACCCGAGCTTTGATGTTACTGTTCACACCCGCAGCACGCTCTAATAGCACCGAAACAGGCCGATCCATGTCTGAGTCGGATTGATATCCGGCAGCACGGCAGGTCCCGGTATTATCACAGGCAATTTCCCAATCCTTATGTGAAAAATGCAGGCCCTGAATAGCTGCCATACTCAATGAACTGATACTGGCCAAGGCGAATGTGACACTCATGGTTTTGATGCTGTAGATCCATTTTTGTTTCATCATTTAGTCCTTTTTTAAAACGCTTGCCGAGCTGGCTGGCTGCATCTGTTCAATCTGCTTCTGTTTATCTTTTTTCTTGCGCTCATTGCTCAGGGTTGCCATTAAATCCTGTGCCAAAGCCTTAAGCAAAATCATATCTTCCGCCTGCATCTGTCTCGGTCGCTTGTCCAGCAGACACAGCCCCCCCAGCGCAATTCCATTTTTATCTTTTAAGGGCACCCCGGCATAGAAACGGATATGCTGCTGTCCTCTGCACACGACAAAAAAAACAAAAAAGTCTGTTAAAGCAAAGGCATAATAGTAATTTTTAAGACGAATCAGACCA
>NZ_JAYWYV010000010.1:0-112528 GCF_048147885.1 Acinetobacter sp. 228 | reverse complement strand
TTTATGTTTTAATCATTATTCAAATTTTTTAAAGATAAAAAAACCTTTTAAGGATTTTTCTTGTTATAAATTATTTCGTTGCACACAAAAAATAACACATTAAAATTATAGCATAATATAGTTTTTCTGATGACAGCTGCTATAGCTGATTACTTAATGGATTATCATAATAAAAAATATTATAAAATAGCCTCTTACCCATAGGTATATCTGTACTCATGATTTTAAAATCATGCTAGATTTCTGCACAAGTGGAAACAATACCCGATAAAAAAACTTCTGCAGCCGCTTCTTTAACCTGTTGGGCAGATCTGGTTACTCGCTAAGGCTTATTAAAATCGTGGAACATTCGATACAAAGTATCGTCCTCAGTCACGATCTATCCTATCCCGATAGATCGTTATATCTACTTTATACTTAAATGTAGATCTACCATCCGATTTCGTTGATACACAGACATATAGATCAGCTTAAGCCTGGATATATAAACTTCAATAAATTTTTGGCAGAGAAACTTATAGAATAAATACAGAACCTTATCTTTATAAAGCAGGATCTCCAAATAACTACCCATAAAAAAGAGTCCATATAAGACTCTTTTTTAATTCAGAAACAGATTTTAAATATTGATATGAATTTCTACAGATCGTGTTGAATAAACTCCAATTCAAACGAATATTCAAAATTAAGACTTATGCATAACTCCAGAATTAAGAAATGGCTTATAGGGCATATCGAAGTCATTGCATCTGCTCAATAGTGCAGAAGTTATAAAGGTCAAAAAGAAAGTAGAGTCTAAGCAGCATCAGTTGAATCAACTGTATAACATACTAATTTTTAATATATTAAGAAAATTTTTACCTATTTTTACCTATACAAAGCAAAAATGGGGTCACACAGCGTAGGACAGAGTCGGACAATACAGCCAATAAAAAAGCCTTTAAACATTGAGTTTAAAGGCTTTTTTAGATTCCGATGGATTACTTCGGAAAGAATTTTGGTGGAGGTGGCGGGAGTTGAACCCGCGTCCGCCAGCATTACGCTCGAGAATACTACATGCTTAGATATCGTCTATTGTTTTAACTCTTTGTGACCCGACGAACAGGATACAAATCGCGATCCTCTTAATTTAGTACAAAGCCCCGAGGCTTGGCTTTATACGGACTTGTGTGCGTGCGCTTCAGTCGGACTCTCTAACCACAAGTATTCGGAGAGGCGGACAAGCTGCCCTTAGGCAGCTAGAGCGTATGATTCGTCGTTTGCGACTAAAAAATGCAAATTTGATTTACGAGAGAAAATGCGCTCTCGGCATGCATCTATGAGTTTCATCACCAGCGTCGAAGCCAGAAACACCCCCAAAGTACAAGGCAATCATAGCATAAATGTCAAGAATTACGATGCCTTTTCTGAACATTTACACAACTTGATGCGCTTAATTACATTATTGCGCTAATATTTTACTTTTCAAGCCGAATAACAGAAAAATTATGAGCTATTTACTGGCCCTGGATCAGGGAACCACTTCAAGTCGGGCCATTATTTTTAATGAACACGGGCAAGTCCAAGCCACAGCGCAGCATGAAACGCAGATCCACACCCCTCACTCTGGTTGGATAGAACAGGATGCCCAGGAAATCTGGAGTTCACAGATTGCTGTGGTACAGCAAGCTCTCGCTACCGCAGGTATTCTGGCGAAGGATATTAAAGCCATTGGCCTGACCAACCAAAGAGAAACCACGGTGGTCTGGGATCGTAGAAATGGCAAACCGCTTGCCCCGGCAATCGTCTGGCAGGATCGTCGTACTTCTGACTGGTGTAACCGGCTGATTGATCAAGGCTTAATGTCCAAAATTCAGCAAAAAACAGGCTTACGGATTGACCCTTATTTTAGTGCGGGAAAATTGGTCTGGTTTTTAGAGTATGTCGAGGGAGTACGGGCACTCGCTGAACAAGGCCATGTGGCATTTGGTACGATCGATAGCTGGCTGATCTGGAATCTGACCCAAGGCGCAGAGCACGTCATTGAAGCCAGTAACGCTTCTCGTACCATGTTAATGAATCTGCAGCAACAGTCGTGGGATGAAGAGCTGCTCGAGCTGTTTAATATCCCGGCTTCGGTCTTACCGAAAATTATCTCTTCTGATTGTTATGTCGCTGACACTGCTTCTGGCTTACTTGGGGCCAATATTCCCATTACCGGAATTTTGGGGGATCAGCAGTCTGCACTCTTTGGCCAGTCCTGTTTTGAGGTGGGCAGTGCTAAAAACACCTATGGTACTGGCTGCTTTATGCTGTTCAATACCGGGCATAACATTCAGCTTAGCCAGAACAAGCTGCTTTCTACTCTCGCCTGGCAAGCCCAGGGCCAAACTACCTATGCGCTCGAAGGCAGCGTATTTATGGCTGGTGCTGTAGTGCAATGGTTACGCGATGGCCTCGGAATTATTCAAAAAAGTAGTGATGTGGAAAAACTGGCACACCAGGTCGAGCATAGTGACGGCGTGGTTCTGGTTCCAGCCTTTACTGGACTAGGCGCGCCGCATTGGGATAGTGAAGCACGTGCCTTACTCTGTGGCATGTCACGCGGTACAACCAAAGCGCATATCGCTCGTGCAGCATTAGAATCAATCGCCTTTCAGGTATCGGATGTGCTCAGTGCGATGCAATCTGATATTGCACATCCACTTAAAGAACTGCGGGTTGATGGTGGTGCCAGCAGCAATGACATGCTGATGCAATTTCAGGCCGATATTCTGAATGTACCGGTACTGCGTCCGAAAATGCTGGAAGCTACTGCTTGGGGTGCGGCCGCCATGGCCGGATTAAAAGCTGGCGTATTTTCAAACCTGGATGAAATTTCCCAGTCCTGGCAGCTGGACCGTGCTTTTGAACCCAAAATGCAAAATGACGAAAGAGAAATGCATTTAGCCAAATGGAAAAATGCCTTGAAACGGGCTAAATCTGATCTCTAAATCCTCTAGGTTCATATTTGATCATCATAAAAAAGCACTGTTAAACAGTGCTTTTTAACTCCCTCAGTTCACGATTTCATTAATAGGCATAAGACGCAATCGCTGTTGCAATCGCCTTATCTTCATCATTGACCATGGTCATGCGCATGGTGCAGCCCTTACGCCCCAAACGTAAGGTTTCTGCACGCGCGATAAAATATTTGCCACGTCCAGGCGCCAGATAATCCACCCGCATATCGACCGTCGCCAGACGCGATACTTTTTTAATGGTATCTGCAATCGTTTCCGGTTCAGCTTTTTTATACAGTTCGCCCATGGCCACAATACCACCGACGCTATCCAGTACAGTTGCAGCCAGACCGCCATGCAGAATCTGGAAAGCCACATTACCAATCATGAAATCCTGCATTTCTACATAGGCTTCAATCTGGCCCTCAACCACCCGCATGGTCATGCCGTTATGCTTAAAAAAAGGAGAGCTATTAAAAGCATGTACCAGCTGGTTCAGGACTACATCAATATCCACTTTCGAGCCCAGATGTATATTACCCGTCCAGTTTCTCTCTGTCTTACTCATCACTCTGCCCGAATCCACCACAATAAAAAACCGCTAATTTATGCCCAAAAATTTGAGTTAGGGCTACAATAGAGGCCTAGTTTAATACTGATTACTGAGATTTTTATGACTTATACGTTCAATCGTCCCGCGTTTCCTGCAACTCGCATGCGTCGTATTCGTAAAAATGAACATTTACGTTCGATGGTTCGTGAAACCCATCTCGCGGCAGATCATCTCATTTATCCAGTATTTGTCCTGCCAGGACAAAACCAGACCCAAAATATTCCAAGCATGCCGAATATCCAGCGTCTGTCAGCGGACTTGCTGTTAAAAAAATCAGAACGTCTGCTGGAACTCGGTGTCAATAAACTGGCGCTATTTCCGGTCACCCCACAAGAAGATAAAAGCCTGACTGCAGAAGCCGCATGGCGTGAAGATGGTCTGGTGCAAAACACCTTACGTTTATTGAAAAAAGAACTGCCAGAAATGGTGCTGATTACTGACGGCGCATTAGACCCGTATACCACGCATGGTCAGGATGGCATTATTGATGAGAACGGTTATGTCTTAAATGATGAAACGGTTGAGTGCCTGATTAAACAGGGCTTGAGCCATGCCGAAGCCGGTGCAGATGTGTTTGCTCCAAGTGACATGATGGATGGCCGGATCGGTGCGATTCGTCAGGCCTTTGAGCAAAATGGTCATATCTATACTTCGATCATGGCCTATTCAGCCAAATATGCATCAAGTTTCTATGGCCCGTTCCGTGATGCAGTCGGTTCTGCCAGCAACTTAAAAGGCGGCAATAAATACAATTACCAGATGGATGTCGGTAACCGTGCTGAAGCCCTGCATGAAATTGCGCTGGATATTCAGGAAGGTGCGGACATGGTGATTGTCAAACCAGGCATGCCTTATCTGGATATTGTCCGCGAAGTCAAAGACACTTTTGGCGTACCGACCTTTGTTTATCAGGTCAGTGGCGAATACGCGATGCTGGCTGCGGCAATTCAAAATGGCTGGTTATCTGATAGCGTCATTTTAGAATCATTGATGAGCTGTCGTCGTGCCGGTGCAGATGGTATCTGGACCTATTTTGCTGAAGAAGCTGCGCTTAAACTGAAAGACATGAAGTAAAAGGATTTCGGCGCAATGCATATTGCCATTATTGGCGCTGGCATCACCGGTCTGATGTCGGCGCTGGAACTGCTTGAACAGGGATGTTCTGTTACCCTTTTTGATCAGCAGGCCGCCGGACAGGCTGCATCCTGGGCTGGAGGAGGCATCCTCTCCCCGATGTATCCCTGGCGTTATCCCGCTGCTGTAAATGCTTTGGCCCGACATGCCAAACCCATGTATCAGGACTGGAATCAAAAACTGCAACCTTTCACTGGCATCGATTTCCAGATTCATGAAACAGGTATGCTGATTTTTGATGAATCCGATTTTGAAATCGGTTTAAGTTATGCCGCAACACATCAAGAGCCGCAGCAACAGGCAAAATTACTTGATCAAGCTAAACTGCAACAGATCAATCCCAGAATTAATCAGAGCAAATTCAAACAGGCGATTTATTTCCCTGAACTGGCCAATATCCGTAATCCACGGTTATTACAGTCGATCATTCGCTATTTGAAGCAGCATACTCGTGTCACCTGGCAAGAAGACTGTAAAATCACTCGGCTCAATATTCAGCAAGGCCGTGTAAAAAGTATCTCAGATGAACATGGCCGGCTTTTTCAGGCAGATCAGTATGTGTTCACAACCGGAGCATGGTCACAATACTGGTCACAGCAACTTGGTTTGGAAATTCCGGTACAACCGGTGCAAGGTCAGATGCTGCTGTTTAAAACACCAGAAAACTGGCTGCCGACCATGTGCATGAATAAGGTGATGTACCTGATTCCACGACCAGACGGACATGTGTTATGTGGGTCCAGTATGCGTCAGGTCGGTTTTGACACCTCGCCTTCTAGCGAGATCCGGCAAGATATTTTGCAGGCGTGCATCGAGATGGTACCGGAACTGGCAGATTTTCCGCTGGTCAAACAATGGGCCGGATTAAGACCCAGCTCACCCGATGGTATTCCCTATATTGGAAAAATTCCCAAGCTACACAATGTTTGGGCTAATTTTGGACATTTCCGGAATGGTTTATGTATGGGGCCAGCATCAGGAAAACTACTCACTCAACTCATACTTGAACAAAGCCCGATCGTTGATCCAGATCCTTATGATCCAGTCCGTTTATTCGAGCCCAGTCGCTTAGTGCTTTAGGATATTATCCAGTGCTTCTTTTAGGGTTGGATAATGAAACTGGAATCCAGCCTCCTGCAAGGCTTTGGGCTGTACATACTGACCGTTCAATACCAGTTGTGACTGTTCTCCCAGCATCATTTTCAGACTGCATGCCGGCAGTGGCAGTAAGGATTTACGCTGCAGAATCTGGGCCGCGGTTCGCGCAAACTGGGCCTGACTGCTCTTTTCTGGCGCGACCACATTAAAGATCTGCTCGATTGTATCCTCAAGCATCAAGAATTCAATCGCTCGCAGTACATCCTCTAGATGCACCCAGGTCACTGGCTGATGTCCATGACCAATCCGCCCGAACAGATTCAATTTAATCGGCAATAGCATCTGCGGAAGAATCCCGCCACCTTTGCCAAACACCACCGCAAAGCGAACAATCTTGGTGTTCTGGTTAGTATAGGATAAGGCCAGCTGCTCCCACTTCGCACAGAGTTCAGACATAAAAATATCTTGTGGCGGACTTTGCTCCGTGCAGACCTGTTCCCAACGCTCTGTCGGATCAATGCCATAATAACCAACGGCCGATGTTGAAATAATTCGTTTCGGTTTAAGCTGATTTTTTTCTAAATAATCAAAAACCTGTTTGGTAGTGTCTAAACGGCTATCCAGCAATTTCTTTTTACGCGCTGCCGTCCAGCGGCTTTGACCGATGCTTTCGCCAGCCAGATTGACCACATAATCAAGCTGATGCTGTTTTAATTCATCCAACTGGTTAATCCAGTGAAAGTCCGGATGCGGTTCAAGTTTATTTTTCTGACGGGTCAGACCAGTCACCCGATAATCACGATCCAATAAAAACCGTACGAGATGACTGCCAATAAAACCACTCGCTCCCGTCACCAGCACTACAGGTTTATACATCAGTCATTCTTCGCCTTATTATTTTCTTGGTTTAAATTATACGCCACTCATCTTCAGCTTTTTTAAAGCAGGAATATTTTTGTAGTGGAGAATTTGTATCTTTCATCATTCAATCAATTTATGAAGATCGGCTGTCACACAATGATTCATCAATACTCACTGAGGCGAATGGCCAAACATTTTCTCTGCCATACGCTGGGCCTGCTTGCCATAAAACCAGTACGTCAGCAGATACAGCGGAATCGCAATCATCAAAAACATGATCAGCACTATGCTCATAAACTGTGGTTGCTGTAGATACAGCAGAAAGTCCTGCCAGGCATTCGGATTGGAACGGGTGGCGATCACAATACCGAGCAAGAGAAACAATAAATTATAGCCCCAATAAATCAGGCTAAAACCGAGCGTGAATTTTTTACGTTCTGCCTGGGTCGGCGCACGTTTTTGCTGTTTTAGAAATTTAAAAAGCACCCAAATCATGGCCACCAGATAGGGAACAATCGTCAAGATTGCGCCCATACCCATCGGTAATAGGGCTGCCACCACACCACAAATACAGGTAAAAATAAAACAGATAAAGAAAAACCAGGTAAAATAACGACTTAGTGGCAACATGTGCATGACTCGGTGATCTTCAACAGGTGAGTATAAAAAAAATTAAATTTTTTTTCATTTTATTGTCAACCATCCACTAGAGGGTGACGTTATATAGAGTACAAGGGGCAAAAATTTGGACTGGCATCCACGAATTTTTGCTGACCTTTAGAGCTAAAGCAATAAGTCTTAGTGTACAGGAAAATTTTGAATAGCAGCCAAAATCTTCCTGTAACACAAATTTGACCGACGATTTCATCATCACTCGAATCGTCGGTTTTTATTTTTTAAAATCCCTATTTTTAACATCTGAGGGCTTGCAGAGCCTTTAATATCTGATGATCCGGATACAACCGTCCATTAATATCCATACTGATCAAAATAAATTCAGCTTAAGCATCACCAACAATTCGCTGAAATATCGTTTTACAAGTAGATTTTTACCTGTGCTTTTTCCTATAGTAGCAAGGCAGATATCTTGGGGTTCATTACATGGCAGTTCATTTTCTTCACACTTCCGATTGGCATCTGGGACAATTTTTCCATAACCATGACCGTGAATTTGAACATGCACAGTTTTTGACTTGGCTACTTGAGCAAATCAAAGTAAAGCAACCGCATGCCCTGCTGATTGCCGGCGATATTTTTGATGTGATCAATCCTGCGTCCAGTGCGCAAAGACAGCTGTACCAGTTTCTGGCCGATGCGCATGACCTGGCGCCACATATGCAGACCCTGATGATTGCAGGCAATCATGATTCCGGTTACCGGATTGAGCAGGTTGAACCCTTGCTGGCCAAATTCAATGCCAAAGCAGTGGGAATAGTAGGCCGCACGGCAGAAAATACCTTGAACCTAGATCGTCTGCTTATTCCTATTTATGATCAGGATAAAAATATCATCGCCTGGTGTCTGACCCTGCCCTATTTACGCAGTGCCGAAATTACCGGATTGAATGAATATACCAGCAATAACCAAAACGCGATCAGTTATCTGCATCAACAACTGATTGCCGAAGCCAGAGCCCGCAAACAGCCACATCAGGCACTGATTTTAATGTCACATGCGCACATGCAAGGTGGTGAGACCTCGGACTCTGAACGTCCGATTATTGTCGGCAATGAAGAAGCCCTGTCGACGGCACTGTTTGATGACGTGATTGATTATGTCGCGCTGGGGCATTTGCATAAACCACAAAAGGTCGGTCAGCCGCATATTCGCTATAGTGGCTCCCCGATTCCGCTATCATTTAGTGAAATCCATTACCAGCATCAGGTGGTTGAAGTCCGGATTGATCCCGAACAAAACCCGGAAAACCGCTTTCAGTACGATGCCTTAAGCATTCCGCGTACTGTCGAGCTGTTCCGCATTCGTGAAAAGCTGGAAAATTTAATCACTACAATTCAGGCCTTGCCTGCCGGAGAAATCGGGCAGCTTTCTGCACGGCATTTTCTGGAAGTGGAATACACCACTGATGCGCCGCCTCCGGTAGACCTGCGTCAGCAAATAGAACAGGCCCTACCTGCTAACCGTTACCGACTGCTGCGCATCAGCCGGATTTACCAGCAACAGGTCGACCTTAGTTCAAGCCAGTCTAAAATTGATCTGGCACCCCCTACCCCGGAATCGCTATTTTTCAATATCTGGAAAAAAATGGGCTATGAGCAGGATCACTCGGTACAACAGGATTTTCAGGAATTACTGAATGAAGCCCAACACGAACTTGCACAAAAACAACAAGCCTAGGATCGGCCATGAAAATTTTACGTCTAAGTCTTAATAATCTGGCCTCCCTCACCGGCACCCATCATATTGATTTTGAATCGAGTCCTTTGGCTCATGCCGGCCTGATTGCCATCACCGGAAAAACTGGTGCCGGGAAATCCACCCTGCTCGATGCCATGTGCCTGGCGCTATATAATGAAATTCCCCGCCTAAAAGGTGCCACAGGCAGCCTGAAAGATACTGGCGGTCAGGATGTGTCCATCAAGGATTCCAAGAATATTCTGCGCCGTGGCTGCGTGCATGGTTTTGCCGAACTGGAATTTATTGCACTCGACAGCAAACGCTATATGGCACGCTGGGAAATTAAACGGGCACGCCAGAAAGTCGATGGCAATCTAAAAGTAGACCGCTACGTCAAATGTCTGGATGATGACACGACACTGACGCAAAAAATATCGGAAGTCACCCCCCTCATTGAAAAACTGGTAGGCTTAAGTTTTGAGCAGTTTACCCGCGCAGTTTTATTGCCACAGTCAGAAGTCGGTGCCTTTCTTAAAGCCAAAGACAATGAGCGTGCAGATTTGCTGGAATATCTGACTAATTCACAGATTTTCAGTCTGGTCAGTCAGAAAGCCGCAGAGAAATTCAGCGAAGTCAAAAACAAGCGCAACGATCTGGAAAAGCTGATCGGGCATATTGAAATTTTGTCTGAAGAAGACATCAGCGCTTTACAACAGCAGCAGAACTCTTTGTCTTTGCAACTTCAGAATTTGCAGCAATCTGAAAAACTGCTGGAAAATGAGAAACAATGGCATCTGGACCGACATAAACTTTATGCAGAAGTCCATGCCAAAAAAGAAGTCTACGAAGTACAGCAGGATGCAGTAAATAAGTCTGCAGGACAGCAACAGCTACTGGAGCAGCTGGATGAATTCCAGTCGATCCGGGATCAGTTTGTGAGTCGTACCCGTCTAGCCCCTCAAAAAGAGCAGATTCAGCACCAGCACACCCAATTTACACTGGAATTTGAAACGCTCAAACAGAGCTTTGTAGCAGAAGAAGCCAAATTTACAGCCTTACAACAAAAGCAGCAACAGTTTCAGCAACACTTGGCAGGCCTGAAACCGCATCTGGAAGCAGGTTTAAGACTGGATCATGCAATTGATACGGTATCAGAGCAGTACAAAAAACTGCATGCAGAACAAAGCCAGTTTCAAATCCTTCGTCTACAGCCTTTAGAAGAACAACTTCGACAGCAACAGCAGACTTTGAATCAGCTACAAGCTCGGCAAGAAAAGGTTGCACAACAATTGGCTGAATCTGGCTTTTTAAATGTGTTCGATCTGGAACCGCAAAGTACCTTGCAACGTATACAAGACTTTATGCGTCAGTATCAGCAACTGCAGCAACAGAATCCGGACAGCCTGAAGCAGCCTTTGCCTGAACTGGAAAAAACCGTTACAGCACTTTCAGAAAATCTGAACCAGTGGATACAACAGCATCATAGTCTGGAACGGCTGGAAGAGCAGCTCAAAACCATTCAGGAAGTGCGTCAGCAACGCCAAACTGAACAGCGTCAGCTCGACCTGCTGCAACAGCAGGTGCAACAAATCGTTCAACAATCACAAGAATTTGAACAACTGCAATCTGCTGTAAATAGCCAACAGCAACAACTAAAAATCCAGCAAGAGGCCGAACAGGCACTGTATCAGCAGATTCAGACTGAACAACAGGCATATGAACACCTGGAACAAATACTTGCCCAGCAACGTTTATTGCATGCGCAAAGTGTGCAGGATCTTCGTGCCCAGTTAAAACCGGATGAGCCATGCATGGTCTGTGGGAGTATGGCCCATCCTTTTGTCGATGCCGCCCATGAACGTCTGGAACAGAGCCTGAGCCAGTTACAGGAGCAACAGTTACGGCAGGCAAAACAGCAGCTCGATCAGCAACTGCAATCTCAGCAGCAGCAACGCATTGAAATATCCAAAGCACAAACAGTAATTGAGCAACAGCAACAGCGTTGCCAGGTCCTACAAAACCAGATTCAACAATCCTCTGCTGACTGTAAATCTCAACTACTCAAACTGGAAGTGGTTACCGAGCAGCACAATGATCTTCCTACATTCATCCAGTTACTGGCAAATCACACTCAAAGTCTGGTCCAGCAGCTAGAACTGTCACAACAGCAGGAACAACAGCTCCAGCAACCATTACAACAATGGCGTCAACAACAACAGCAATTGCACCAATTACAACTGGCTCTACAGCAACGTCAGCAACTCGACCAGCTGATACATCCAGTTTTAAGCGTACTGCCCGAGCAGTACCAGTCGCAGCCACCTATGCTCTGCTTACCTCAGTTGCAACGACAATTAGAGCAGCGCATGCAGCAGTTGGCAGTACAAAAGCAGCTGGAATCTGACCTGCATCAACAGCAGCAGATATTGGAAAAGAGCCAGTATCAACTACAATTGGAACAGCAAAATTTTGCTCAATTAAGCCAGTCTGTAGAGCAGTTAATTCAGCAAGGCAAAGACCTGCGTCAACAACTGGCTGAACTGACCAAAGAGCATGCAGGACAAGTCTACCGTATCGCTGCAGAATGGCGCGATGCACTAGATCTACAAGCCAAGACCTTAGAGCAGGCTTTAGAACAACAGCGTCAATGCACGGCGCAGGCCGAAAAACAGTGGCATCAAACCCACTTAAAACTGCAAGAATTTATCAGCCAACTTCAGCAGATCGATCGGCAATTGGCTCAATATCAGCAAGATATTCAGGCATGGCAAGCAACACATCCGCAAGTGACGGCAGCTCAAATTGAACAATGGCTCAGTATTGATCTGAGCACCCATCAACGCATTCGTCAGAATCTGGCCAACCAGAAACAGGCACTCGAAAATGCCAGGACAGCCTGGCAATTACTGGAAGAACAATATCAGGCCCATTTAAAACTACAGCCAGAACATGAATTTGAGGAAATTGAACAAAAGCTTGGCATGCTGCATCAGGAAAAAATAATGCAGCAGGAAGTGCTCAATGAAACTGATGCCAAACTGCGTATGAATGCCAATAATCAAAACACCTATGCCAAATATCAGCAGCAAATTGAGCAGATCAAAGCAGAAGAATACCGTTGGGGACGTATTTACGATCTGATCGGACATAAGGAAGGCACCAAATTCCAGAAAATTGCCCAGGAACATCATCTGGATATTCTGGTGGAATATGCAAATCAGCAGTTACAACCGTTGGCACCCCGCTATCAGTTACACCGTATTCCGGATAGCCTGAGTCTGGCGATTATTGATCTGGACATGAATAGTGAAGTCCGCCCTGTGCTGTCCCTATCGGGGGGTGAAACCTTCCTGGTTTCATTGGCTTTGGCTTTGGCGATTGCCAATATGGCCTCCGGCTCCATGAAACTGGAATCACTGTTTATTGATGAAGGTTTCGGGACGCTAGATCCAGCCTCCTTACATATGGTCATGAATGCGCTGGATCATTTGCAAAGCCAGGGCCGTAAAGTCGTTTTGATTTCACATATACAGGAAATGCATGAACGGATTCCGGTACAAATTCAGGTCAAGCCTGTCGGTGCAGGCGCCAGTACCATTCAGATTATAGGTTAACGATGAGTCACCCTGCCCCGAACACGCTCTCGCCCTATTTCAGCCTACAGCTTGAGAGCCTACGGGGGATCAGTGCCATTGTGGTGCTGTTCAGTCACTGCTTTCAGGCATTTATTGCGCCTTTCGATACCAGCATTTATTCATGGATACGCCTGCTTGGGCAGGCTGCAGTCATGATTTTCTTTGCCTTAAGTGGCTATCTGATTGGCTATTCGATTCAGCACAACATTCATCAGTATGGTCAGTTCAATCTGCACCGTTTTGCTCGACAGCGTTGCAGCAGAATTTTACCACCCTTTCTGTTTGCCATGGGGTTGACCCTGGTTCTATATCTACTCGCTCCACTATTGTTTGCCAGCCACACGCATGCTTTTCAACACAGTTTTAGCATGATGATCCGGACTGACTATAGTGTAGACATGATGGAATTTGTTGGTTCGCTGCTATTTTTAAATGGCTTTGTGACGCCAACGGTTTCAGCCAATGCTGCGCTCTGGAGCCTGAGCTATGAAGTGTGGTTTTATGTGCTGGCCGGATTCCTACCTTTTTTAAAAAATTCGGAAATAGCCAAAATCGGATTTTTTATGGTTCTGGCTATACTATCATTACTGAACATCCAGTTTTTTATTTATTTTCTGGTCTGGCTTAGTGCCTTTGCCTGTTCATTTCGATATATCCAGATACGTTTTTTAAACCGCTTACAATCGGTCAAATTAGCCCTATTCGGCTTAGCATTTCTAATCGCCTGTTTTGATGCTTACCAGTTTCAGGTGATTGATGAGGCCCAGCAATACCGTGCTGTGAATTTTGTCCCTTTTAATTTCTGTCTGGGTCTGGCATTTAGTTGCTGGCTGGTACAACTCCAACATCACCGCAGTCACTATCATCCGGTTTGGGTTCAGTCTGCAGACTTTTCCTATACCTTGTATGTCACCCATTTCCCCTTACTATTATTTATTTTGGGATGTATTCCGGCAACTTTGGCCTATGGTCTGGGCGGAGCAATTTTAGCCTTGCTTGCGAGCATGTGCAGCTTAATAGTTTTTGCCTGGCTGATGGCTAAATGGCTCGAACCAGCCAGAAAAAAAGCGTTATCCAATACCCTGCGATAACGCTTTGCTGCAAAAAACTGACATTAGTAGTTTATACATCTTTTTTAGGCCGTGCACCAAATAAGGCTGTGCCAACACGAACCATGGTAGAACCCGCAGTAATCGCTTCGGTCATATCCCCAGACATGCCCATACTTAAAGTATCCCAGTCTTCAGGATGAGCATGTTGTGTTTTTACTACATCAAATAAAGCTTTGGCATCAGCAAAAGCTTGAGGATTATTCGGTGCTGGAATCACCATCAAACCACGTAAACGTACATTCGGCAGTTGGCTGATTTGTGCCACCAGATCTGCAATTTCTGCCGGCTGACAACCATCTTTCGTATCCTGACCATCAATATTTACCTGAATACAGATATTCAGTGCGGACTGATTATCTCCACGCTGATTTGATAAACGCTCGGCAATAATAAGGCGATCGACTCCATGTACCCAGGCAAAATTTTCTGCCAGATGCTTGGTCTTGTTACGCTGCACATGTCCAATAAAATGCCACTCAATCTCTAGGTTTTTCAGTTCGGTGATTTTTTCCAGTGCTTCCTGCAAATAATTTTCACCAAAGGCCCGCTGGCCTGTCTGATACATCTCTGCCAGCACACTACTCGGCTGGGTTTTGGACACGGCCAATAGTTGTACCGAATCCGGCTCACGCCTGGCCTGAGTGCATGCGGCCTGGATCTGAGCTAAAACCTGATTTCGTGACTGTTGCAGCATATTCATTGATGGGGTTCTCATTTCGTCCGGATTTTTTTCCCTTGCTCGTGAACTAAGTGTTGGTTAAGCTGTGGGAAAGCCTTATTATTCTAGCAAAATAAATAACATTTTAATGAACTCGGGGACCTTATGGATATTACAGAACTGTTAGCCTTTTCTGCTAAAAATGGTGCGTCGGATTTACACTTATCAGCAGGTTTACCGCCAATGATCCGTGTAGACGGGGAAGTCCGTCGCATCAACCTGCCTGCACTGGAACATAAAGAAGTACACAAACTGGTGTACGACATTATGAACGACAAGCAACGCCGCGATTATGAAGAAAATCTGGAAACTGACTTTTCCTTTGAAGTTCCCGGCGTGGCCCGTTTCCGTGTCAACGCATTTAACCAGAACCGTGGTGCAGGTGCAGTCTTCCGTACCATTCCATCTAAAGTCTTGACCATTGAAGACCTTGGCATGGGCCAAATCTTTAAAGATCTTTGCGAATACCCACGTGGTCTGGTCCTCGTCACAGGGCCCACCGGTTCAGGTAAATCGACCACGCTTGCTGCAATGCTAGACTATATCAATGACAACCGCTATGACCATATTTTAACAGTCGAAGATCCAATCGAATTTGTACACCAATCCAAAAAATGCCTGATCAACCAGCGTGAAGTACATCGTGATACTCATGGATTTAATGAAGCATTACGTTCTGCATTACGTGAAGACCCGGATATTATTCTGGTCGGTGAGATGCGTGACCTTGAAACGATTCGTCTGGCATTAACTGCAGCAGAAACCGGTCACCTGGTGTTCGGGACCCTGCATACCACCTCAGCGGCAAAAACTATTGACCGTGTGATCGATGTATTCCCGGCCGAAGAAAAAGACATGGTTCGTGCCATGTTGTCTGAATCGCTGCAAGCGGTAATTTCACAAACCCTGCTCAAGAAAAATGGTGGCGGTCGTGTAGCTGCACATGAAATCATGATTGGTATTCCGGCGATCCGTAACCTGATCCGTGAAAACAAAGTGGCTCAAATGTATTCTGCGATCCAGACCGGTGCCAATTATGGTATGACTACCATGGATCAAAGCCTGAAAACACTCGTGTCTAAAGGTATTATCAGCCCGCAAGTCGCCCGTACTGCAGCAAAACAGCCTGAATCATTCTTATAAAAAAATTCATTTTATTGGGGTTTTATCATGGACTTTAACGGCTTACTCAACTACATGGTAGAGAAAAAGGCCTCGGATCTGTTCATCACAGCCGATGTCGAACCCTCTATCAAAATTAACGGTCAAATTCTACCCATTGGTTCGGTGAAATTGCCGGGGCCGGCTGTGGGGCAACTGCTGAACTCGATCATGAGCGAAAAGCAGCGTAAGGAATTTGCCGAAACACGTGAATGTAACTTCGCGATCAGCAATCCGGACAAGTCCGCACGTTTCCGTGTCAGTGCTTTCCAGCAGCGTGATGAACCGGGGATGGTGCTGCGCCGGATTGAAACTGTTATTCCCACGATGGATGAACTCAAGTTACCGCCAATTCTGAAAGAACTGGCAATGACCAAACGTGGCATCATTATTTTTGTCGGGGCAACCGGTACCGGTAAATCAACCTCGCTGGCATCTTTGGTCGGTTATCGCAATGAAAATTCCAAAGGTCATATCATTACCATTGAAGATCCGATCGAGTTTGTGCATCAGCATAAAGGCTGTATTATTACTCAGCGCGAAGTCGGTATTGATACGGATTCATTTGAAATTGCTCTGAAAAATACCTTGCGTCAGGCACCAGACGTGATTCTGATTGGTGAGATTCGTTCCCGCGAGACCATGGACTATGCCATTGCCTTTGCTGAAACCGGCCATCTGGTATTTGCCACGCTACACGCCAACAATGCCAACCAGGCGATTGACCGGATTATTCACTTCTTTGAAGCAGACCGGCATAACCAGCTGTTTATGGATCTGTCTTTGAATATGAAAGCCATTGTGGCGCAGCAACTGATCCCAACCATCGATGGCAATGGCCGCCGTGCTGCGATTGAGATTCTGATTAACTCACCACTGATTGCCGACCTGATCCGTAAAGGTGATGTGCATGAGATCAAGGACCTGATGAAGCGTTCCCGTGAACTGGGCATGCAGACTTTCGATCAGGCGCTGTATGATCTGTATAAAGCCAAACAGATCAGCTATAAAGATGCGCTGAAACATGCGGACTCACCCAACGACCTGCGTCTGCAAATCAAGCTCTCAGAAGAAGGTGGCAGCCACTTATTACGTGCGCATTCCAATATTACTTTTGATGGTCAGAGCTAATGATCGTAAAGGCATAAAAAAACAGGCTTCTCATGAAGCCTGTTTTTTTGTTTGAACCAGCGCTCAAATTATTTTTTACGGAAAACTTCCTGACAGGCAGGCGCATCGCAGTAGCCATACAGATTCAGTGAGTGACCAGTTAATTCAAATCCAAATTTCTCAGCAACGTCATGCTGCTCTTTTTCAATCGTATCATTAATAAATTCAACAACTTTGCTGCAATTTAAACATACCAGGTGATCGTGGTGATCTTCCTGCATAATTTCAAAAACTGAATGATTATTTTCAAAATTATGGCGTTCGATGATACCCGCGGCTTCAAACTGCGTTAACACACGATACACAGTTGCTAAACCTACATCTTCACCCTGATCGAGTAAAGTCTTGTAAATATCTTCCGCACTTAAATGATGTTGTCTTGAATTTTCTAGTAATTCTAATATTTTAATTCGTGGAAGGGTAACTTTCAGTCCAGCTTTTCGTAAATCTTGGTTTGAAATAGTCATGTAAAAAGGTCTCTCAACAAAATCAAAGTTGGAATATGCAACAAAGTTTAGATGCAGTATGATCTATCCTTGGATCAAATGCATCATAATTAATTTGGGATAGTTTAGCAAAATGCAAAAAATCATGCTGACGTTATTCGTCACTTCATTGCTCGTCGGCTGTTCGACATTAGGTGTTTATAAAGTAGATATTCCACAAGGAACTCCCTTAACCAAGGCACAAGCCGCTAAAATTCAGGTGGGAATGAGTCATCAACAGGTGCGTTTCTTACTGGGCAGTCCAACAGTAAGTGATCCCCTGAATCCTTTACGTTGGGACTACATCTATAACTATACCCCAGGGACCTATGCGAAAAAAGCCAAGATCCCGGCGGCCCAAGGCCAGCATTTGAAAATCTACTTTAACCAGTCTGGGATCGTGGAACGCATTGAAGGTCTGGAAACGATTCCGGAATCTCAACCCGGTTTACCAGGATCAAAAGAAGCAATTTTAAATGCTCCGCCACTATAACCGGTTCCTTATAAAAAAGCCCCTGAATCATCAGGGGCTTTTTTGATTAAGTTGATTGATTGAGCAGATCATGGAGTACACTGTTCTTTACAACAGCTTTTCACTCGGAAGACGGTTTCAGCTTTCTTAAAAGATTACCTCTGGCATAACGTCCTACCGGATTTCTCTCGGCACGTTTACGCCGGATATCTTTGGGATTAATGGTCAGTGGCCGGTATATTTCTACCCGATCCCCTGCTACCAGTGGTTGCTGATGAGCCTGCAAACGCACGCCAAAGATGCCTAAAGATAACGGTTCAGGCAAGTCGACCTGCTCACGGATTCCACTTTGCTCAATCGCATCCAGTGCCGTCATGCCGGGCTGAAATGGCACAGCCAGATGAAACTGCTGTTGCGGCGTCGCATACGCCACCCAGATCATCGCCTCACTCATTAGACGAATTGTCCTAGAACAGCGGCTATTGCCAGAATAATCCCAACTGGCAACACTACACGTACTGCAATACGCCAAATGTTATAAAACGCTTCAGAGCTGAAATTCATCGATTTGCGCAAATGACTGATCTTCATAATCCAGCCGGCAAACAGTGCATAAATCAGACAAATCACCAGCCCCCAGACGAGTAAGACCACATTGAAAATTGGGCTTAGATTTGGAATAACCCAGATCAGCGTGACTACAGCGACAATTGCCCATTGCACTACAGGATGAAGCTGACGTTGCTGTAGCTGTTCACGTGCCATTTGCAACATTAATGCAGCAGCCGCCACTATGGCGGTGACCAAAGTAAATGCAGGAATTTGCGCTTGTACTGCGAAGAAGGCAAATGCAATAACAGCAACTAACTGCGCAACCCAGATCGGCAATACCGTTTTGCTGGCGATATCCTGTTGTCGCACAGTGTTCAGGCTAGATTGCCAGTACAAGCCCATGCCCAGACCACTTGCAACCAGTGCCAATACCGTTGCATTTCCCCATTCAGAAAACTCAACTGGCGTAACTTGCCATGCAGGTAGCGCAGTTCCCATTACATTTGCCAAGATCAAAGATGCCAGCACTCCAATCGTGGTGATTACTAACAGAATTTGACGCGGTAGCAGTGACAGGGCTAGCGACACGATTGCCAATCCACTTAACAAAAGATTTGGTGCAAGATCAAGGGCCGCTACTGCCAGAACATTACTGGCATTATTCAGCATTGCACCTGCCAAAAACGGAATAAAAATCACACTTAACCAGCCGACAATACGCCATTTCTGTGACGCATCAGCTTCACGGGTCAGCGACGACAGCGCCTGTAATGGCGTCGTTTTGGAGCGCTTGGCCAAAGCAATTTCCAAGTAGCAGACTGGAAGCGCCAGAATCAGCATGGTGGCTAACCAGAGCATCCAGAAATCCAGCTGACGTTCAATCTGTATACCGGTTATCGGTGCGAGTGTCGCGATGATAATAAACGATAGACAGAAAGCCATCAGCGGCGATAACCATTTTGACATAGCATTGTCCTGCATGATGCATTCCTATAAAAATCTAGCGCTATTTTGCCTTGTGAAGCAGTGAAAATCAAAAACAAAAAGCAAACCACCATGAGGATGATTTGCTGCGCCAAATTTATAATTAAATTTTAATTCTTTTTATTTGCTGAAATTTTTTATTATGAGAAAAACCGGGCGAACCAGTTTTTACCTTTTTTCTGTTCTTTTTCTTTAATGATACCCATCATATTTTCTTTGACTGCACCCACATAATCGGCATCATCATGCTGAATATGGTTAATGAGCCATTTCGATAATACTTCATGCAGTTCATTTTCAATTGACTGCCCTAGTTCAAAACGGTCACGATAAGATTCAATTTTCTTAATAAACAGATCATGCACACGTTTATGCGGCACCCGGTATTTATACCCGGCTTCTTCCTGAAGAGATTCTTCAAAGGTAAAATGTGACTGGGTATAATCAATAATATTGTCAAGAATCTGTTTAATACGGGCACGTTCGGTATTTGCATCGATTCCATCAATTTCGTTGATATAATCGAGAATTCGTTTGTGCTGATCGTCAATCACATCGATACCAGTATTATAATCTGGGACCCATTTCATTTTCATACGACCACCTAGAAATATTAAGGACTTATAACGTGAAAATGAGCATATAGCTTATTGATTCAAATAAAAATGAAGCAAATTAGTCGGCTTTCAGCCCAAAGCCGGTATTTTCATTTTAAGTTTCTGTTATATATAGTTAAAAATAATTTATCTTGAGTAAAAAGCTAAGATATTAATTAACCAAAAATGAGTGTTAAACCATTATTTATTCTTAAATTTTTCTCTATTTTTTAATATAAAAACGGAGTTTAAACTCCGTCTTGATGCAATTTTTAATATTGGTCAGCGCGCGTGATGCGTTTTAGGGAAGGATCCAGCCGTTCACGTTCCAAACGTTCGACATGCGTCACTTGAGAACGCACTTTCGCCCCATGTTGAAACAGGATCATTTCACCGGGCTGAAAGGCTGTCCATTCTTCATTCTGGGTCAAAGGTTCAGTAGTAATGACTGCCACACGGTCTTCACGTGTGGTGACCTGACTAAAGTCTACTTCGACATCAATATCGATGAGCTGCGCCGGTCTAAACGGGTATTCACGTACCAGCCAGTGGAGTTTGGTAATCGCATAGCTAAATAGCGCCTGACCATTCGACAGGCAGAAATTAAAGGTACCATGTTCCGCGATTCCAGGTGAAATTTCGGCCAGCAGATCAAAAACCTGATCCAGTTTTGGTTCATGATAGCCAAAACGTTTCACTAACTGGTCCAGCAGATAGCAAAAAGCCCGCTCGCTATCCGTATTCCCTACTGGAGTGAAACGTCCACTTAGTGCGGGGAAATAATCATGCAAATCACCATTATGAGCAAAAATCCATTGCCGGCCCCAGAGTTCGCGGCTAAAAGGATGGGAATTTTCCAGATTGATTTTACCTTGCGTGGCTTTGCGGATATGCGCAATCACATTGCGGGATTTAATCGGATAATTACGTACCAGTTCAGCAATCGGAGATTCAACCGCCGACTGGTTATCAACAAACAGACGGCAGGCTTTATCTTCAAAGAAAGCTATCCCGAAACCATCGGCATGATCAGAGGTAATGCCTGCCCGCTGGGAAAACCCGCGAAAAGAAAAAGTAATATCTGTTGGCGTAGCACAATTCATTCCGAGCAGTTGGCACATGGTCTGATTTCAGCTCTTTATTTCACTTAGAAGCTTATTGTGCATGACTGTCCCTGCCATTTCAAATAGCTGGCTATAAGAAATCCAAATAAAAAAGAGCCTGCATAGAGACTCTTTTTCACAAAAAATCGATTATGAACGATGCGGATTTACACGGTTGGTAATAAGGGTACCAACACCATGATCAGTGAAAATTTCCAGCAAACTTGCATGCGGTACACGGCCATCGACGATATGTGCGCTCACCACCCCACCTTTTACGGCATCTAGGGCACAACCCACTTTCGGAATCATGCCGCCATAAATCACGCCGGTTTCAATCAGACGATCAACTTCCTGAGTGGTCAAGCCCGTCAGCAGATTTTTATTTTCATCCAGAACACCCGTGATATTGGTCAGCAGAATCAGTTTTTCTGCACCCAAAGCTTCAGCGACTTTACCAGCGACCAGATCGGCATTGATGTTATAAGTATTGCCTGCTTCGTCCACACCCAGCGGAGCAATGACAGGAATAAAATCACTACTGGTAAACATTTCCAGAACATCGGTCTTTACACCAACAACTTCACCGACCAGACCCAGATCAATTTGCTGAACCGAACCATCTTCAGCCACTTTTTCCATCAGCAGTTTTTGTGCACGGATCAGGTTACCATCTTTACCGGTAAGACCAATGGCGCGGCCACCATGCTGGTTGATCAGGTTCACGATAGATTTGTTGACGCTACCGCCAAGTACCATCTCGACCACTTCCATGGTCGCCGGATCTGTCACACGCATTCCGTCGATACGGTCAGATTCACGGCCCAGCTGTTTCAGCATGGAATCGACTTGCGGACCACCACCATGCACCACGATCGGATTAATACCGACTGTTTTCAATAATACGATATCACGTGCAAATGAACTTTCCAGCTCAGGATCGGTCATCGCATTACCGCCGTATTTTACCACCAGGGTTTTACCCGCAAAGCGTTGAATATACGGCAAAGCTTCTGTCAAAATCTGTGCTTTGTCGATGCCTGTTTGTTGATTTGGCATTCGCCTCTCCTTATTGAGCATCTAAAATGTCTTGAGCGATCTCTGGATAACGGTCACGCAACATGGCTACAAACAGATGACGAATCTCATTCAGAGCTTGGGCATTATTGGCATCAAAGCGCACCGTGAAATACTCACCTGTATTGGATGCTCGAATGATGCCAAAACCATCCTCAAAATCAAGACGTATGCCATCAATTTTACTGATTTGCGCATTAATTCTTTCAGATTGCTGCTCAACGAAGTTTAAAAGTTCAACAGGAGGCACGTGATGTGTGGAAATATAAAGATCTTCAGTACCATGACGTTTTGGATAAGCTGCCAAGGCCTGTGCCAGAGTTTGTCCCGTTTGGTCTAGATACTCCATGACTCTGAGCGCTGCATAGAGTCCATCATCATAGCCCCAGCCACGACCATCATTAAATACATAATGCCCGGCATATTCACCACCAAAAATCGCCTGCTGCTGAGATTGCGCCAGATAAGTCCGCAAGAAGGAACTACCTGTACGGATCATCACCGCTTCGCCACCCAGACGTTGCACCGTATCTCGAACCAGAGTCGAACATTTCACATCATAAACAAATTGGCGTGGCACCGAATCATTCAGGCAGATTTCGGCAAACAGGCATAACAACTGATCAGCTGTAATAATCTGACCCTGCTCATCGATCAGAACCAGGCGATCGCCATCACCATCCAAGGCAATACCGAGGTCAGCCTGCTGGTGCATGACAGTTTGGCGTAAGGTTTCAAGATGTTTGTCTTGTGAAGGATCCGGCGCATGATCCGGAAAATGTCCATTGGCTTCACAACGTAAAGCAATTACTTCACAGCCCATTTTTCTGAGTACCAGATTGGCACAACGCCCAGCTGAGCCATGCAAGCCATCCAGCACTACTTTAAACGGTCGCTTTAATTGAATATCTTGTAATATTACCTGCTGATACTGGAGACAAAACTCTGGAATAATCAGATGTGGCTGTTCCGGCAATGTCAGCAACTGCTGACTACAGTGAGGTTCTGCCAGCTGCGCCACCTGCTGAATCAGATCAGGACAGGGCGGCTCACCACAGATGATCCATTTAATTCCATTATCTTCTTTAGGATTATGACTGGCAGTGACCATAATGCCATTGCCATCGAACTGACGTGCAGTGAAATACAGCATTGGGCTGGAGCAACAGCCGATAATAGTAGCCTCAAGTGAATAATCTTTAAAAATACGCGCGATAATGTCTGCAAAAGCTGGACTGCTGAGCCGTGCATCATAACCAATGGCGACACGCACCTGTCCCGCAGCCCGATATTGCTGTGCCAAACCGTGGGCAATTGCATCAATAATTCCCGCACCCAACACACTGGCTTTACCGCGTATGTCATAAGCACGAAAAATATGTAAAGGGAGAGGATGTTTTAGGGATCCCATAAACTATTCTTTTCACAATTGGTTAGTATCAGGAGATATAAAATGATGGTTTCATCATAATGACTTTAAACATTTGTTTTTGTTTTAAGACTAGCCATTTTTAAACGATTTCAATGTAACAATCAATTATAAAAATATAATCAACAACTTTAGAAGTATAGGATTCTTGTAATCAAATAGCGATTATTTACTTATATTTATTTTAAATATCGCCTTATTCAAACGCTAATTTATATAAATTTAAATAAATCTATCTGACCATAAAATAGACTTGAATGTTTAAATGCATATTAATCAGTCCATTCATTAATATTTTCTCAACAACATAAAAATGACTTACATCATATTTAAAGAATGTAAGTCATTTAAGTCACTATTAAAACTTAGTTTTTACCAGTATGACCAAAACCGCCAGCACCACGTTCGGTTGCTTCAAATTCATTCACCAGGTCAAATTCAGCTTGTACTACCGGCACCAGCACGTACTGTGCCAAACGCTCACCCGGCTCTAAGCTAAAGGCAGTCTGGCTACGGTTCCAAACCGACACCATCAACTCACCCTGATAATCAGAATCAATTAAACCCACCAGGTTACCCAGCACGATCCCGTGTTTATGGCCCAAACCCGAACGAGGCAAAATCAAGCCAGCAAATGCAGGATCTTCAATATAGATGGCTAGACCAGTTTTTACCAAAATCGTTTGGCCTGGTTCAATGATCGTAGTTTCTGCAACACACGCACGTAAATCCAGCCCTGCTGAACCCGTCGTAGCATAAGTGGGTAATGGCCATTCCTGACCGAGACGCGAGTCAAGGACTTTCACCTGAACTTTCATTTATTCATTCCTGTTGTTTCATTTAAAATAAGTGACAGCGCTGCACCTTATCGTTTGATGAGGTTGCGCAAATTATCCAGATAATGCTGTGCCTGTAATTTTGGATCGATGTTGCCAGCCAGCTTTTTCTTGCGACCTAACCATTCCAGCTCATCTTCCGGCAATTCATCCAGGAAACGGCTTGGGGTCATCTGCTTCATCTGCCCGCCTGCCTTGCGCTGTTCTGCCAGAGTAATGGTCAGTCCCTGACGTGCACGGGTAATCCCCACATACATCAGACGGCGTTCCTCTTCGACCGTTTCAGCAGCAATCGAGTTTTTATGTGGCAGAATTTCTTCTTCCAGCCCGATTAAATAGACATAAGGAAATTCTAGACCTTTGGACGCATGCAAGGTCAGCAGGTTGACCTTATCGGTGTCCTCTTCTTCCTGTTGCTGCTCGAGCATATCCAGCAGCACCATTTTACGAATCACACTTTCAATATTTTTTTCATCAACATCTTCAGCGCGGTTAATCAGGCTCTGAATGCTACTGTAGAGCACCTCGATATTGTCGAGCTTGGTTTTTTCCTGTGCCGGCGTAGCTGCAGTTTCCTTGATGTAATCGATATAACCGGCTTCAATCATCATCTGGCGGATGATCGGTATCGGTTCATCATCATCCAGTAAATTGCGGGTAAAGCCCTCAATAAAATCGGCAAATTCGGCCAATTGAGTCGTGGCCTTTTTCGGAATCGCCATGGTCAGACGCTGATCCGCTGCTGCAGCCAGCAAGGACAGGTTGTTTTCCTGAGCAAATAATCCAAGTTTTTCCAGCGTTACCGGACCAATCGCCCGTTTTGGGGTATTGATAATTCGCAGGAATGCGCTGTCGTCTTCAGGGTTAATGATGAGGCGCAAATAACTCATCATGTCCTTGATTTCGGCACGTGCGAAGAAGGACTGTCCGCCAGATAATTTATACGGAATCTGCATCTGACGTAGATGGGTTTCCAAAATACGCGCCTGGAAATTACCGCGGTACAACACCGCATAATCTTTCCAGCTTTTACCGTTCATCAATTTATGCGTGATCAGGTCTTTGACCACGCGTTCTGCTTCGTCATCATCATTGCGGCAGGTAATCACACGGATCACTTCGCCATGGCCTTTGTCCGACCAGAGCTTTTTATCAAAAATATGCGGATTATTGCCAATGACCGTGTTGGCTGCTTTGAGAATACGACTGGTTGAACGATAGTTCTGTTCCAGCTTGATGACTTTCAGATTCGGGAAATCCTGCTGCAACAAAGCCATATTTTCCGGTTTAGCCCCACGCCAGGCATAAATCGACTGGTCATCATCACCTACGGCAGTGAACTGTCCCATCACGCCAACCAGTAATTTCACCAGAATATACTGTGCTGTGTTGGTATCCTGATATTCATCCACCAGCAGATAACGTACGCGGTTTTGCCATTTGTCACGGACTTCGGCATTTTCCTGTAGCAGGCGCGTTGGCATCACAATCAGGTCATCAAAATCTACTGCATTATAAGCACGCAAATTGCGCTCATAGAGCTGATATAGATGCGCAAACTGGACATCTTCGGCCGTTTCACAGGTGGTGTGCGCCTGCTCGGGTGGAATGAGATCATTTTTCCAGTCCGAGATCATTTTCATGGCTTTGGCAATCAGTTCTTTGCTTTCCGCACCGGACAAATTATCACGCTGCATCAAATCCATCAGAATGCGCTTGCAGTCATCTGCATCCAG
Source organism: Acinetobacter sp. 228 (assembly GCF_048147885.1). Classification (NCBI taxonomy): domain Bacteria; kingdom Pseudomonadati; phylum Pseudomonadota; class Gammaproteobacteria; order Moraxellales; family Moraxellaceae; genus Acinetobacter; species Acinetobacter sp. 228. Next base: position 86,420 of record NZ_JAYWYV010000010.1, on the reverse strand, counting down.
AATCGAGAAATTATTTTTAAGTGGGGTATGTTTCAACTCCAGGCGCAGCATATTCAGGCCAAAGGTATGAAAGGTCGAAACTGAAACGCCTTTACTTTCTTCACGCGTCAACAATTTGCTGACCCGTTCTTTCATCTCACGCGCTGCCTTGTTGGTAAAGGTCATCGCAGTAATACGATGTGCGGGAATCCCACAATGCTTGACTAAATACGCGATTTTTCGCGTGATCACTGAAGTCTTGCCTGAACCCGCTCCTGCAAGTACTAACAAGGGTCCTTGAGTGTATTTCATGGCTTCAAGTTGCTTGTCATTTAACTGACTGGCGAGTGACATACGGCTTCCTCTTCTAGATTCGGCTCCGATTATAGTCATCTCTGTAGCACTTTGCCTAATGCAAATTACGTTTTTAATGGTCAAGGTTCTGGCACAAAAAAACCACCCGAAGGTGGTTTTTTAATTCGCCGTTCAATCCATAAAGAATTATTGGATTGCGTAAATGCTTAGCTCAACACGACGGTTTTGCTCACGGCCTTGTGGAGTCGCATTAGATGCGATTGGATCCGCTGAACCAAGTCCTTGCGCATTAATGCGTGTAGGTGAAATGCCCTGAGCAATCAGGTAGTTTGCAACAGCTTGTGCGCGTGCCTGAGACAACGGGATATTGATTGAGTCATTACCAGTGCTGTCTGTATAGCCAGTCACCAGGATACCGCTCTTGGTGTCTTCAGTCAGCGTTTGTGCAACCTTGTTTAAAGTTGAGTAGAAATTCGGTTTGATATTCGATTTATTGGTATCAAACGTAATATTACCTGGCATGATCAGGCCAACAGAGCCGTCTGGATTACGGTTAACTTCTACACCAGTACCCGCCATTTGCTGACGTAATTTTTTCTCTTTGTTATCTAGATAAACACCCGTTGCACCACCCAAGACTGCACCAATAGCAGCAGCACGGTTGTTTTGACGGCTAGTATTCGCATTGCCTTTAGAAATACCGTATCCTGCTGCTGCACCAATCAAGGTACCTAAAGCAGTTTTGTCATACTCAACACCACCCAGGTTATTCCCTGTTGATTGACAACCTGTAAGCGCTACTGCCCCTGCTACAGCTGCTGAAATTACTAGTGCACGCATTGCATGCCTCCTTTTGTATGCTTTGTTGTATAAGCGAGATAATGGATGAAATAGAATGGGATCACCATTGAATTTTTGTTAATAATAAATCGTTTAGTAATATTTTGTAATGTTTATATGTAACTATTTCAAGGTACTTCATCACAATATCTTCATAGTTTCCTATTCAGACTTTTTTATTTGCTCAACTGTCTCTATATTACTCAAAATATGAAAAAATTTAAGCGATTAATCTCGGGGGACTGATCTGATATGTCATCGAATAGCAACAAGCAACCGACGTTAAAAAAACTGGCACGTGGCCTGACGGTCACTTCAGTCATGACCGGCAGTACTTTTTTTCATGGTCCCCCGGTGCTGGCTTTGGGCTTAACTAAACTTTTTAAAAAATCCGCAAAAGTAGATGAAACCAATATCAAAATTACTAATAGCTGGTTAGGGGTCAACAACTGGCTGATTGAACATGTGCTGAAAAATACGCAATGGCAAATTAGCGTAGATGAATCACTGGATTTGAATATGCAGGGCCGCTATTTGATGACCTGTAATCATCAAAGCTGGGTGGATACGACCGTTAATCAATACTTTGGCGTATCCCGTATGCCCCTGACGCGTTTCTTTACCAAATGGGAACTTATTTTTATTCCTTTTGTTGGTCAGGCCTTTAAAATTTTGGGCTTCCCGATGATGAAACGACATAGCAAGGAACAGATTGCCAAAAATCCTGCGCTGAAATCCCGGGATATGGAAGAGGCACGTAAATCTTGTGAACAGCTGATCAGTCAGCCGTTTACCTTGTTAAATTATCTGGAAGGCACCCGCTTTACCCAGGAAAAGCATGATCAGCAGCAGTCTCCTTATACCTATTTACTGAAACCTAAGGCCGGTGGTCTGGCATTGGCACTCAGTATTCTTGGCGATAAAATTGATGCGCTGGTCGATATGACCATTGTTTATCCTGACGGCATTCCAGGTTATGGTGAATTCTGGTTAGGTGAAGTGCCACGTATTGCGGTAAATTTAAGAAAAATTGATATTCCTGACTGGGTGCTCGGTGGCAATTATGAAGATGATGCTGAATACCGTGCACGTTTCCAGAAATGGATAGATCAGATCTGGACTGAAAAAGATCAGCTCATCGCACAAATGCAGCAGAACTTTGCCCAAGCCCCGATCGGATCTGTAACTGAGTAATTATGAACAACGACAACCCGGACATTACCTCCAGCTCATTTAAATTTGTTCGTAAAGGAACTTGGGGCTGGAAAATTGCACTGATTTACGACATTTTCATGATGGTTTTAATTATCATCAACCTGTTCTGTCTCAGTGCCAATGCCATTTTAATGAGCGATTTTGGTCACTGGTTGTTTGACTTCATTCGTTTACCTGAAATATTACAGTTTTATAAAACTGAATTACGTCCTTGGGTCATCATTACCGAGGGCTGGTTTACCACTTTCTTGATCTGTGAATTACTGGCACGCTGGGTCATTGCGATTGTCCTGCGTCATCATCGACGCTGGTGGTTCTTCCCTTTTGTGCACTGGTATGAAATTTTAGCCATTCTCCCGCAGTTGCGTTTTCTGCGTCTGCTGCGTGCAGTGGCGATTGGCTACAACCTGCATAGCCATGGTTATAAAGTGATTCCCGCTCGCTGGTACCGCCAAGGCAATTTTTATTACAACATGCTGATGGAAGAGCTTTCCAGCCGGGTGGTCCTGACCGTACTGGACGGTATCAAGCGTGAACTGACCACAAGCACATCACATAAACAGTTGATTGATGATTTGGTGGAACATCACCGTAAATTACTGGCCATTGCCTTGGCAGATATCTTGCAGGAATCTTTAGGCAAGGAACTACAGGCTCAACGTTCCATGATCGCTAAAAATGTTGGACAAGTGGTTAATCAGGCGATTGAAGATACTCCAGAACTTACTCAGCTGCTGCGTCTGATTCCAATTGTGGGCAGCCGGATTGAACAGCAAATTCAAAGTATTGGTCAACGCCTAGGCGAAAATATTACTCAGGGCCTGATTGAGCCGTTTACCCATACAGGTACAAAAGAAAATCCGACTTTTACCCTAATTTCAGATAAAATCAGCCAAATACAGATTGAACATAATCCACATATTGATAAATTGGTTGAATCGGCTGTTTTTAAAACACTTGAAGCAATCCGAAAACAGGTAAAAGTCAAACAGTGGCAACAGATTCTAGAAGAACATGAGCAAAATCAGAGCTCAATAGATAAGTAAATTTTAAAGTACAGAATCGGATCAAACCGTCCGGTTCTGTTCGCATAAAAAAATAACTGAGATCGCTAGAGAATTACTGCAATTTGTTCTAGGATTTGCACTATTTACAACATTGCTTCGACACAAAACCAGCACGTCAGAAGTATTTAAGGAAGAATTATGGCTGATATACGGATAAAAGGCAGAATGGTCAATGCGATACGCATTAGCCTAGATACCAATGATCATGATGCAATCCGCCAGCAACTTAGCCCAAAATTACAAGCAGCATTTCCACCCGGCACTCTGGCAGTCATTGAAAGTTCAGTTGAACAGGAACTCATTGCATTAATCCAGCTGTTAATCAGTCTGGATGTACAGCCTATGGCCGTAACTGAAGGCTTACTTGGCGATCAGGCGCGTGCCATTCAGTTCCCGGTACTGCCACCTGACCGCCAGCTAGAAGAAATTAAAGCCACCAAAGAGCAGGTCGTGGAAGTTAAGCCAGAACCTGCTGCAGAGGATAATGAGCAAACATCTGCGCCTCCAATCGTTGCCCACATCACCTCATACCATGATGAAATTCTGCGTACCGGTCAATGTATTGTGCAACATAATGGCGACATTATTCTCAATGCCGGTCTTAACAGCGGTTCAGAAATCATTGCATCGGGTAACATTCATGTCTATGGCAGTGCCCGCGGTCGCCTGATTGCGGGTGCTGGCGGTAATACTGCAGCACGCATTTTCTGCCATAACCTCGAAGCAGAACTAATCTCGATTGCAGGAACCTATTGTGTGGCGGATGACATTCCACCTCATGTGGTTAAAAAATCAGTGCATATTTACTTGAATGATCAACTAGAGCTTGTATTTGAAGCTCTACAATTTTAATGTATAAATAAACACCAAAAACCCCATTTTAAACAGGGGATTTGAACCATAACAGGAGTGGATTCGGTGGCGAAAATTGTTGTCGTAACGTCAGGCAAAGGTGGTGTAGGTAAAACTACAACAAGTGCATCTTTTGCAACAGGTTTAGCCCTACGTGGTCACAAAACTGTTGTTATTGATTTTGATGTAGGTTTACGTAACCTTGATTTGATTATGGGCTGTGAACGCCGTGTAGTTTATGATTTTGTGAATGTTTTAAATAACGAAGCACGATTACAACAAGCACTGATTCGCGATAAAGATATTGAGAACTTATATATTTTACCTGCTTCCCAAACACGTGATAAAGATGCCTTAACCGATGAAGGTGTGGCACGCGTAATGGATGAGCTTTCGCAGGAATTTGACTATATTATTTGTGATTCACCTGCCGGTATCGAGCGTGGTGCTATTTTGGCCATGTACCATGCTGACGAAGCGATCATTGTGACCAACCCTGAAATTTCTTCAGTACGTGACTCTGACCGTATCATTGGCATGCTCGATAGCAAAACAAAAAAAGTAGAACAAAATGAAGGTCGCATTCGTAAGCACCTGTGTATTACCCGTTTCAATCCGGAACGTGCCGATAAACAGGAAATGCTGACCATTGATGATATTTCTAAGGATATTTTACGTGTACCAACCTTAGGCGTTATTCCTGAGTGTCCAAGCGTTTTACAGGCATCGAATGAAGGTAAGCCAGTGATTAATTTCACTGAAGCTGCAGCTGGTCAGGCCTATGATGACCTGGTTGCGCGCTTCCTTGGAGAAGAGCGTCCTTACCGTCATATCGAGGTGAAACCTAAGGGCTGGTTAGCACGACTATTTGGAGCGTAGACATGGCAGGATTCTGGAGTAAACTTTTTAGTGGCGAGGATAAACCATCAAGTGCACGGACTGCTAAAGACCGTTTGAAGGTCATCGTTGCATCCGAACAAGGCTTGGGTCGTCGTTTGAGCCAAGACAAAATTGACCAGATGAAGACTGAAATCATGCAGGTGGTCAATCGTTATGTCCGCGGTGTCGATGAGCAGCATATTCAAATGTCGGTACGTTCGGAAGCCAATATTGAAATGCTTGAAATGAATATCAATTTACCTGAAGAACGATAATCTGATTTTTGATTGGTCAAGCAAATTGATTCAAGGCAAAATATGAGCCTGAACAAAGCACTGCTTTGTTCAGGCTCAAGACGAGAAGCTTTGCTGCGAGTAAGCTAGATATACCAAGTATTATTTTACCCGGCCGCAAGGCGAGAAACTTGCTTCGAGTAGGCTGGTCATAAAGCTCTGCTTTACCCAGTCGCAAGACGAGTAACGAGACTTCGCCTAGACAACGTCGTTTTAAAGACATTGTCACTTGCGTACTCATATTTTGCCTTTTTTCATGCCGAAAAAACTACATTAGATCAAGGAAATTGCGATGGCATTATCTCAACCAGCAACTTTTAACGAAGAATGGTCAGATGAGCGTGTATTTGCCTACCTGAACCAGCTTCCTCCTGCAGGTGTTAATGCGGATTTTCATGTGCTGTATCATGCTTTCAAACATATGCGTCCATTCGATTATGAACGCCTGTTGACGAAATTTGTTGCTGATGGCCGCAATGTCAATGCAACCAATCCGGAAGGCCAACGCATTCATGACGTGATTGCCACCTACCCACGTCAAAGTGCCGAGTTTCTGGATGTCTTGGCAAAGTTTGCCTGAGTCAAAAATACATAAAAAAGCCTGCTTTCAAAGCAGGCTTTTTTATTGAAGCTAGACTACTAAACCAGAATCTCGCGTTTGCCATTAGCACCCATACCACTGACAATGCCGTTTTCTTCCATCTGGTCGATGATCCGTGCAGCACGGTTATAGCCCAGACTGAATTTACGTTGCAAGGATGAAGTAGAAGCCTTACGGGTTTCCAAAACAAAAGCAACACACTGGTCATACAGCGCATCGCGGTCTGATCCACCGTCGCCACCGTCTTCAAAACCACGGCTCGATGGCTCTTCATCAAATGGCGTCAGGATCTCGTCGACATAATTTGGTGAACCACGTTCACGCCATGCATCACAGATCCGGTTGACTTCGTCATCGGCAATAAAAGCGCCATGCACACGCTCAGGTTCGATTTTACCCGGACCCAAGAACAGCATGTCACCGTGACCGAGCAAGTCTTCTGCACCACCCGCATCCAGAATAGTACGCGAGTCGATCTTGGAGTTAACCCGCAATGCGACACGTGTTGGAATATTGGCTTTGATCAAACCGGTGATTACATCTACTGAGGGACGCTGGGTCGCAAGCAGCAAATGAATACCGGCCGCACGTGATTTTTGTGCCAGACGGGTAATCATTTCTTCGGCTTTTTTACCCACCTGCATGATCATATCCGCGAACTCATCCGCGACAATCACAATAGAAGGCAACGGCGTCAAACGCGGCGCACGCTCACCCACAACAGAATCGCTAGCTTTCCAGGTTGGATCGATCAGGTCTTCACCATTGGCAATCGCCTCTTCCACCTTGCGGTTATAGTCGCTCAGTTTACGGATTTTCAGGAAAGACATCAGCTTATAACGACGTTCCATCTCATTGACACACCAGTTCAATGCGCTGACCGCATCTTTCATATCGGTGACTACAGGCGTCAACAAATGTGGAATATCATTATAGTTTGCCAGTTCCAGCTGCTTTGGATCGATCAGAATGAGACGCAATTCATCTGGGGTATATTTCAGCAACATCGATAGAATCATCGAGTTGACCGCCACCGATTTACCGGAACCTGTGGTCCCTGCCACCAGCATATGCGGCGCTTTACCCAGATCAGCAATTACCGGATTACCGGAAATATCCTTACCCATTGCCATAGAGAGAATACTATTCGGATCAGTAAAGGCGGGAATGGTCAAAAGTTCGATTAAACGGACCATTTCACGGGTGCTGTTTGGTACTTCAATTCCGATATACGGCTTGCCTGGAATGACTTCAACCACACGCACCGATGCCATCGACATCGAACGTGCCAGATCACGCGAAATATTCGTCACTTTAGAGGCTTTTACCCCTGGCGCCAGATCCAGTTCAAAACGTGTCACGACTGGGCCTGGCTGTGCTTCTACCACCTTGGCTTTGACGTTGAATTCTTGCAACTTGATTTCAAGCAGCTCAGATAAACGTGCCAGCTGCTCTTCGGTAAAATTCACTTTTTTATTTGGATCGACTTCATCCAGTAAATCCAGACCTGGAAGCGGCGATAAATCTTTACGGCGCTCTGCCACCTGCATGGCACGTGACATCGGACGTCCTGATGCATCAGTTAAAGGCGCATCAAAATCAAACTCGTCTTCATCCTGTGGCTTGCCAGCAGTTTCATGCCAGGCTTCAATAAAATCTTCTTTGGACAATGCTTCCCGGACTGCAGCATTGCTGGCCGAAGTGGCAGATGTAGCCTGCTCTAAACCCTGATGCTGAATCGGGGCCTGTACAAAAGCAGAAGATTGCGCATAACTCGATGCACGTACCGGTTGCCTTGGTTCATCTTCCTCAATCAGCAAATCACCCAGGTCATCCAGATCGGCCTGTAATGCGCTATTTTTCACCCCATGTGCCGTTGCCATAGCAGCCATAGCCGGAGCAACATTTACCATATCTTCTACAATTCTTGAGGTCTTTTCAGCCGTTACCGGATTGAATGGGCTATGCACATCCGTCGCTGTCTTGCCCTGTGGAACCGCAGCCAGAAGCTCGTCAAAGATTTCATCATCATCCCAGTCCAGGCCTGTATGTGACGCAGATGTGGTTCTGGTTTGAGAAGGCGCCTGCGCTGAAACAGATTGTTCTGCAGCTAAAGGCGATACAGAAGAGTTAAGCTGTTCCTCTTCGGCTGCTTTGAGTAAGGCATCAATATCCTGTTTATGGCGCTGATCCTCAGTAGAATGTAAGGCACGCCATATCTGCCCTGTTGCTACCACACGATCAGACTGTGGTGGCTCTTGCTGTGCTTTTTTAAATGTTTCGACTGGCTCCTCAGCAACCTGCTGCACATTTTCAGGAATATCGTCATCGAACCGGGATTGCTGGGATTCTTTATCGGCAAAATCATCAAATAGACGTTCAGCCACCTGATCACGCACCACCGGATCTATTTCTACCAGTTGATGCTCAGGCGCAGGCGTGACTGCAACCGCTACTTTTTTCGTAGTATTGACTGGCTCTTTTTTCGCAACAGGTGCAGTACGGTCAAAATCAGACATGCCTTCAGGTACATTACGGTAGAACAGGTCTTGTAAATAAGCAGGCGTTGCTTTGAGGCTGCTCCAGGTCTTGTTCCACTTCACCCCAAACGCCAAGGTAAATAATACCACCCAAAGCACCAGTAGGAAGAATGCTGCACCATATACAGTCAGCAGTTGTTCCAGACTCTGACCTAATTCATAGCCAATAATACCGCCGGAAGAATTATCCAGCGTATCTGCAGGCACTTGCCAAAATAAAAACAGCAATGCTGAGGTGGTCAGTAACAGGAAGAATTGGGCAGCATAGCGAAATGGCCGGTTCAGGAAGCTGCGCGGCCACCAGACCTGAATTGCTTCCATAAACAGATAGACAGGAATCAGCAGACTTGCCCAACCGAGAAAGCCAAACAAAAGGTCTGCAATCCAGGCACCCGCAACCCCACTCGCATTCGAAACGGTTTGTGTATCACTGGAAATGTGCATCCATCCCGGATCAAATGGCGTATAGGTCACTGTTGCAAGAAACAGATAAATCCCAAATGAGACTAAAAATAATGTCATTATTAAGCGCTGTGCATAGGCACTCGACACCGCTGTCATATACTGTCCTGTAACCAATTCTTCATGAATATTCTTTTGCTTTAATACTTAAAAAAAGCGACGCAATAATCTATATATTATGCACCTGTTCTATAAAAAAAGATGCACTATTGTGCAAGCACAATGTTACTTATGCTATATAGCCCAAATCGATTTCAATGATCAATAATATCGACTTTAATCTCACACCACTGTTATACAGTTTCACGTATAATTCAATAAATTTCTAAATAAAAAAGGATACAGCTGATGAGCGCACGTCACTCACGACTGATTATTTTAGGTTCTGGCCCTGCAGGCTATAGTGCAGCAGTCTATGCAGCACGGGCAAACTTGAAACCTACCCTGATTGCAGGTTTGCAACTGGGCGGTCAGCTTACCACGACAACAGAAGTAGATAACTGGCCGGGTGATCCTGAAGGCCTAACCGGTCCAGCCCTGATGGAACGTATGCAGGCGCATGCAGAGCGCTTTGGCACCGAAATCGTATATGACCATATCAATGAAGTGGATCTTAGCCAGCGCCCGTTCGTGTTAAAAGGTGATATGGAAGAGTTTACTTGTGATGCCCTGATCATCTGTACAGGTGCCACTGCACAATACCTTGGCCTGGAATCTGAAGCTGCCTTTATGGGTCAAGGTGTCAGCGCTTGCGCGACCTGTGATGGTTTCTTCTATAAAAACCAGAAAGTGATGGTCGTAGGTGGTGGTAATACAGCTGTGGAGGAAGCGTTGTATTTATCTAATATTGCTTCTCACGTAACCCTGGTTCACCGCCGCGACTCATTACGTTCTGAAAAAATCTTGCAAGAGCATTTATTTGCTAAAGAAAAAGAAGGCAAGATCAGTATTATCTGGAATCATCAGGTCGATGAAGTCCTGGGCGATGCACAATCCGGCGTAACCTCAGTGCGTATTAAGTCAACCCTGGATGGCTCGACTCAAAATGTCGACGTGACCGGCATGTTTGTCGCAATTGGTCATAAGCCAAATAGCAGCATGTTTGAAGGCCAGTTAGAGCTTCGTGACGGTTATATCCAAGTGCAAAGCGGTACAGCAGGCAATGCAACACAAACTTCTGTACCAGGTGTATTTGCAGCTGGTGACATTGCTGACAGTATTTACCGTCAGGCCATTACTTCTGCAGGTTCAGGCTGTATGGCTGCGCTGGACGCAGATAAATATCTTGATGCGATGGGCAAACTGGACTAAGCAGCAACTATAAAAAGCCGTCCATCTTGGGCGGTTTTTTTATGTATGATAAAAATAGCCTATTTAAAGATCGGATTTTTGCATGCATCTCCTTCCTCCTTCACAGTATATATTTCCCAATCCGCTCGAGGTTGATCCTGAAGGTGAAGGCCTGATTTGTATTGGTGCAGACCTCTCCCCTTCCACACTTTTTGAAGCCTATACGCATGGTTTATTTCCATGGTTTTCAGAAGGTGATCCGATTTGCTGGTGGAGTCCGGAACCGCGTTGCATTATTCGCCCCGAAGATTACCATCCAAGCAAATCCCTGCTACGCAATATGAAAAAGCAGGATTATAAAATTACAGTCAACCATGCTTTTGAAAGGGTAATCCGTTGCTGCTCCCTGCCTCGTGCTTATGCTGAAGATACCTGGATCAGTGAAGATATCATCGCAGGCTATTGCGACATGTTTGAAGCAGGATACGGCTATAGCATTGAGGTCTGGGATGAAAATCGCATCGTAGGTGGACTTTATGGTGTGACCATCGGTCAGGGCTGTTTTGGTGAGTCCATGTTTAGTACACAAACTGATGTTTCTAAAATGGCTTTCTACACTTTAATGTTGATTGGGCAAGAAAATAAGCTGCCCTGGATTGACTGCCAACTGGTCAATGATCATCTGTTAAGTCTGGGTGCCTGTACACTTTCTCGCCAAGCCTATCTTAATTCGTTACAAGATATCGTAAAAAAGCCGGCGATTGATTGGAAAAAGTATCAGGAAGGTGTATTTTCAAGTAAAACAATAGCGCAAAACGCGCGATTAAGTGAATGAAAATAACAGAGGGTAGTTGTTATGAACTCTTATCAGCCCAAGGCCCTACTGAACGATTTACAGTATTATATTACGCCGCCGCATGATTGCAGCTATCTGCCCAATAAGTCGGCGCGCATGGTTTTTCTGGATCCTGCACATCGTATTGATGTGGTAACTTTATCCGAGCTGTCGCGTACCGGTTTCCGCCGCAGTGGTGATTTTGTCTATCGCCCTGAATGCCATCTTTGCCGTCAATGCCTGTCTTCGCGCGTACCTGTTACTGAATTTCGCATGAACAGTTCACAAAAAAAAGCCTGGAAACGTAATCAGGATCTGGTGATGAAAATTACCACTCCAGAGCAGGCGGGTGATTTACATTATGCATTGTATGAACGCTACATAAACGAACGTCACGCAGATGGCGACATGTTCCCTCCGACTCGCGATCAGTTTGAAAAATTTTTATTGCAAAGCTGTACTGATAGCTTCTTTCTGGAATTATGGCAGGATCAGCGTTTAATCAGCGTTTCCACCTGCGACCTGCTGGATGATGGCATTTCGGCCGTTTATACTTTCTTTGACCCAAATGAAAATCGCCGCTCACTGGGTGCATTTGCAATCTTGAAACAGATTGAACATGCACAAAAGCTTGGTTTGAAATTTGTTTATCTGGGCTACTGGGTTCCTCATTCAGCCAAGATGAACTACAAATCCCAATACCTGCCGCTTGAATTACTGATCGATGGACAATGGCGACGCTTAAATCATGCCTTGAGTGCCGCCGAGATTCAGCATTTGGGAAACTCATTAATGACAACCTTACCTAGCGGATGGAATCATCAGATTATTAAATAAGCGTCCGTCTCTCTTATTTAAACAGGCTGGCAAAATCATCCGTACATGCCTTGACCATAATGATGGCATGTTCACGACTGCCATTGGCATTTGGATAATAGTTCTTGCGCAGATCAATCTGATGAAAGCCTGATTTTTCATATAGCTTGATCGCAGCCTGATTACTCTCGCGTACTTCCAGGAAAATCTGCACCGGATTATTTTTCAGCATCGCCACTGAAGCCTCCAGCAACTGATAGCCCAGGCCTTGGCCCTGTTGTGCCGGATCAATCGCCATTAGCAATAAATTGGCTTCATCCAGCACCGGTTGTAAAATACAAAATCCGGCTACCTGCCCTTGCACTTCAATCACGGTACTTTGATAAGCAGTCACTGCATCCTGAAACTGCTTTAAGGTCCAAGGATGTGATTGGACCAATCTTTCAATTTTAACAACGGCCTCTACATCCGCTGCTTGCATCAAACGAATCATCTTCGTTCATCTTATATAGATTCAACCTCCGCATTATAGAAACTTCATAAAAAAAATCGAGTAAAAAAAAGAGCGATTCCAGTCGCTCTTCATTATTTAGCTTTATTAAATACCCAATTTTGTTTTCCAGCCCGCCAGCAGTTGATCTGTATCATGATCATTCGGATGGAATCCCGGTTTAAAATACATCAGCATTTCCTTAGCCATGCCGGTAATGATGCCTTTGGAAGGACTATAGGCATAGCTATAAATGGCCTTCAAGGATTCAAGATTGAACTGCTGATCCTGTTTGAGTAATCGTGCAAGGAAATAGCTTTGCACCACAAATAAGGTGGCCATTGCGATGACCAAGGAAGACGTACGCAGTGCATATGCTTTTAAGCCTTTGCCAAAAACCCCCTCAAAGACATCATAAGCGACTGCCTTATGTTCATTTTCTTCGACTGCATGCCATAGCCACATGGTTTTCATGGTCTCATCTGTCATCAGTTCCTGAATATGGCTATTGGTTAACAGCTGTGAAGCGATGGTTGCGGTAAAGTGTTCAAGTGCTGTTGTCGCGGTTAAATCTATCATTTCCTGGCTAATACCCACAGGTTTAGCCAACTTTGCCATGAACTTTCGCGTTGTTTGAATGACTTTATCGGTGTAATGATCAAGCGTATCGACATCATGACCATACCTTTGCGCAGAAGCATTAAAGCCGATATGCTCGTGAGTATGCATCGCTTCCTGACCAATGAAGGCGGAAATTTCTTTTTGTAAGGCTTCATTGTGGGCAATCGAAGGATGTTTACGCACCGCGCGGACTGAATCTATAAAAAACTTTTCACCTGCTGGAAACAGTGCAGATAATGCCGTCATAAAATGAGTAAGACCGGCTGAACCATTCATCCAGTATTCTGGTACAGCATCAAAATCGAAGTTCATGCGACGAACTGGAAAACTTGCACCCGCACGATTGGTAATATTTACTTTAGCGTTCATGTGACTACTCCCATCAAGCCCGTCCAGGCCTGAAAATGTAATATTCATATTCTTATCTGTATATTACGTGGGATTTTTTTTTACATAAGCGCTGTTTAGGTCAGGCCAATATCAGTTAAGGACAGCTTTAAATAAATTTGTCAGACAATTTATTTTTGGTTTTATAAAAATAAGAATTAAAAAAAGCGCCCCAAAGGAGCGCTTTTTTTTCAATCAAGTGATTATGCAGTTACTTTAGAAACTACACCAGCACCAACCGTACGGCCGCCTTCACGGATCGCAAAACGTAGACCTGGGTCCATTGCGATCGGGTGGATTAGCTCTACTGACATCTCAACGTTGTCACCAGGCATAACCATTTCCACGCCTTCTTTAAGCGAGATCGCACCAGTTACGTCCGTAGTACGGAAGTAGAACTGTGGACGGTAACCGTTAAGGAATGGAGTGTGACGACCACCTTCTTCTTTAGAAAGTACGTATACTTCCGCATCGAATTTAGTATGTGGCTTGATCGCACCTGGTTTAGTCAATACTTGACCACGTTGTACGTCTTCACGCTTAGTACCACGAAGAAGAACACCACAGTTCTCGCCCGCACGACCTTCGTCTAGAAGTTTACGGAACATTTCAACGCCAGTAACAGTCGTTGTTTGTGTATCACGGATACCAACGATTTCAACTGATTCACCTACTTTAACGATACCAGTCTCTACACGGCCAGTTACTACTGTACCACGACCAGAGATTGAGAATACATCTTCAATCGGCATAAGGAACGGAAGGTCAATTGCACGTTCTGGCTCTGGGATATAAGTATCAAGAGCTTCAACAAGCGCAACTACTGCTGGCTCGCCGTATTGGCTGTCATCACCGTTAAGTGCAAGAAGAGCAGAACCACGGATCACTGGAGTGTCATCACCCGGGAAGTCATAAGTAGAAAGAAGTTCACGAACTTCCATTTCAACCAGCTCAAGAAGCTCTTCGTCGTCTACAAGGTCGCATTTGTTCAAGAATACAACGATGTAAGGTACACCTACCTGACGAGAAAGCAGGATGTGTTCACGAGTTTGCGGCATTGGGCCATCAGTCGCAGCACATACAAGGATCGCGCCGTCCATCTGAGCAGCACCAGTAATCATGTTTTTAACATAATCGGCGTGGCCCGGGCAGTCTACGTGAGCGTAGTGACGAGTTGGAGAATCGTATTCTACGTGAGAAGTATTGATGGTAATACCACGTGCTTTTTCTTCTGGTGCAGAGTCAATTGCAGCGTAGTCTTTCGCTTCGCCACCGAATTTCTTCGCACATACAGTTGCAATCGCAGCTGTTAAAGTTGTTTTACCATGGTCAACGTGACCAATTGTGCCCACGTTAACGTGTGGCTTATTACGTTCGAACTTAGCCTTAGCCATGAGATCTTCCTTTTTGAACTGCTCATGCAGGATCACTGCATGAGCGCTTGGTTTTAACTATGAATTAGTTTGGGCTTATAGTAATCGAAAGATTACTCGTCGTCACCTTTTTTACCGCCAGACTGGAATTTAGAAATAATGCCTTCAGCCACGTTACGTGGAGTTTCAGCATATTTAGCAAATTCCATAGAGTAAGTCGCACGACCTTGAGACATAGAACGCATTTGAGTTGCGTAACCAAACATCTCAGCCAGTGGAACTTCAGCACGGATTGCTTTAGTACCACCAGGTAAATCGTCCATACCCTGAACCATACCACGACGACGGTTTAAGTCACCCATGATATCGCCCATGTAGTCTTCTGGAGTTTCTACTTCAACTTTCATGATTGGTTCAAGAAGGATAGGATCCGCTTTCATGAAACCATCACGGAAGGCATAAGAACCTGCCATTTTGAACGATAATTCGTCAGAGTCGACATCATGGTAAGAACCATCAAATAGTGTCGCTTTGATACCCACAACAGGGTAACCAGCCAATACACCATTCTTCATGCGTTCTTGAATACCTTTATCAACCGCACCGAAGAATTCTTTAGGTACAACACCACCTACAACTTCTTCAGCAAACTCGTAGTCTTTACCAGCTTCTTCAACGTCCATAGGTTCTAAACGAACATATACGTGACCGAATTTACCTTTACCACCAGTTTGACGTACGAATTTACCTTCTTGCTCAACAGTCTTTTTGATTGTTTCGCGGTAAGCAACCATTGGTTTACCAATGTTCGCTTCAACGTTAAATTCACGTTTCATACGGTCAACAAGGATATCAAGGTGAAGCTCACCCATACCCGCGATGATTGTTTGACCAGATTCTTCGTCAGTGCGTACACGGAACGATGGATCTTCTTTAGCCAAACGACCAAGTGCGATAGACATTTTCTCTTGGTCAGCTTTAGTCTTAGGCTCTACAGCTAAAGAAATTACTGGCTCAGGGAATTCCATACGCTCAAGAGTAATGATGTTTTTCTCATCACAAAGTGTATCACCAGTAGTTACGTCTTTAAGACCTACACATGCTGCGATATCACCCGCACGGATTTCTTCAACGTCTTGACGTTCGTTCGCGTGCATTTGCACGATACGGCCGATACGCTCACGTTTAGATTTCACCGGGTTATATACTGGGTCGCCTTGTTTAAGAACACCAGAATAAACACGTACGAAGGTTAAGTTACCTACGAATTTGTCGTTCATGATTTTGAACGCTAACGCAGAGAACGGTGCTTCGTCAGATGCTTCACGAGTCGCTTTAGTTTCAGCTTTGTCATCAAGGATACCCTCGATCGCTTTAACTTCAGTCGGTGATGGCAGGAAGTCAATCACAGCATCCAACATACGTTGAACACCTTTGTTCTTGAACGCCGAACCACAAAGCATTGGTTGAATTTCACAAGCCAAAGTTTGAGCACGAAGACCAGCAATGATTTGTTCTTTCGACAAGTCACCATTGTTTAAGTATTCGTCCATCAACTCTTCAGATGCTTCAGCCGCAGCCTCAACCATGTTAGTACGCCATTCATTAGCCGTATCAACAAGGTCAGCAGGGATGTCGCCATATTCGAACTTCATACCTTGAGATGCTTCATCCCAGATAATCGCTTTCATTTCAATTAGGTCAACAACACCCTGGAAGTTTTCTTCTGCACCAACTGGAATAACCACTGGTACAGGGTGTGCACCAAGACGTGTTTTCATTTGTTCAACAACACGGAAGAAGTTTGCACCAGTACGGTCCATCTTGTTCACGAATGCTAAACGAGGCACTTGGTATTTATTTGCTTGACGCCATACAGTTTCTGACTGAGGTTGAACACCACCTACAGCACAGTAAACCATACATGCACCATCAAGAACACGCATAGAACGTTCAACTTCGATTGTGAAGTCTACGTGTCCCGGGGTATCAATTACGTTGATACGGTGTTCTGGGAACTGTTTAGCCATACCAGACCAGAAACAAGTTGTAGCAGCTGAAGTGATTGTAATACCACGTTCTTGCTCTTGTTCCATCCAGTCCATTGTTGCTGCACCATCATGTACTTCACCAAGTTTGTGAGATACACCTGTGTAGAACAAAATACGTTCTGAAGTTGTGGTTTTACCAGCATCAATGTGAGCCGAGATACCAATGTTACGGTAACGAGAAATTGGGGTTTGACGAGCCATGATCTCTTGCATTCCTAAATTTTGTTGTTTAAAACAGGACGCTTTAAGCTGCTAGCAACTTAAAGCGTTTTGATGACAGTCTGGGTAAAACCCAAACCATCACTGTCCTGATAAGGGCCTGTTTTATTTGCTTAGAAACGGTAGTGAGAGAATGCTTTGTTGGCTTCAGCCATACGGTGCACATCTTCACGTTTTTTAACCGCTGCGCCTTTACCTTCAGATGCATCAAGCAACTCGCCAGCAAGACGTAAAGCCATAGTTTTTTCAGAACGCTTAGCAGCAGCATCTACTAACCAACGCATCGCTAGAGCAGTACGACGGGATGGGCGTACTTCCATAGGAACTTGGTATGTAGCACCACCAACACGGCGTGCTTTAACTTCGACCATAGGACGAACTTTTTCAAGCGTAGCTTCAAAGAATTCAACCGGGTCTACTTTAGATTTTTCTTGAACGCGGTCTAAAGCACCGTAAACGATACTTTCAGCAATAGATTTTTTACCATCTTGCATTACGTGGTTCATGAATTTAGCGATTGTTTGGCTGCTGAACTTAGGATCCGGAAGGATTTCACGAGCAGCGACTACGCGACGTCTTGGCATTTTAAAACTACCTATAAATATGACACTTCAGGTTTATCCAGCAGTAGCACAAAGTGTCATGTGCTTTCGCTGGCCTTACTACACGTCGCTTGAATTTCACAAAATTAAATGCAGAAATCAGACAAGCGAGACGATAAAGGATTACAGTTCTAGCGAACTAAGAATTTGATCTTGAAAGATTATTTCTTAGGACGTTTAGTACCGTATTTAGAACGAGCTTGGTTACGATCTTTAACACCAGCACAGTCTAAAGAACCACGAACGGTATGGTAACGTACACCTGGTAAATCTTTAACACGACCACCACGGATAAGAACAACACTGTGCTCTTGAAGGTTATGACCTTCACCACCGATGTAGCTAGAAACTTCGAAACCTGAAGTTAAGCGAACACGGCAAACTTTACGCATTGCTGAGTTAGGTTTTTTAGGTGTAGTTGTGTAAACACGTGTACAAACACCACGACGCTGTGGACAAGCCTTCAACGCAGGAACTTTAGATTTTTCAACTAAAGTCGTACGACCCTTGCGGATCAACTGATTTGTTGTTGCCATGTGGCAATTCTCCCGTTAATAAAAAGCCCCAAAAAACTACTACTTTTTGAGGGCATGCAATTGTAAGTCAAGATGCAAAATTGGTCAACCTAATCAAGTCAAGCAAATGCCGATTCTCACGACATTGCTTGCTTTTATAGCTTGATTAAAATCCGCTTATTTTTTCGAATTTTTTCCAGCTTTTTTTGTAACATTTTGGACTTCAGATTGAGGGTCTGATTTGTCCTGATTATCTGCCTCAAGCTCTGGAGTTTCTGCAGCAGATTCTGTCTCGGCAGCCGCATCTGGATGCAGTTCAGCTTCAATTTCCGGATTAAATGAAGTTTTAGTTAAAGCCGGTTGCTGTGACTGCTTGTCTGCGGCAGGTTCAACCAATTCATCGCTGAGCGCTTCCAGCCCTTCACTGACTTTTTCATCTTTCTTCACTTCAGCATCTTGAGCGCTTAAATCATTCTGTTCTTTTTTGACCAGTTTAACCTGACTGATTGTGCTATTACCCTCAAGTGGAATCTCTTTATCCATGATTGGCTTATCTTTTGGAGCTTCAACCGATGGAGAAGTACTTTCTAGCAGCTTGGGACTCGCCTGTTGCAACAAACTGACTGCTTTCTTATAGGCAGCATAAGGGGAAAGTTGTGAATCCTGGTGCTGAATCAGATATTGACGAGCATGGGAAAATGCTTCCTGAGCTTTCTGATTCACGTCCTCAACAAAGCGATGACTATATACAGCACCAATACCTGCACTTGCCAGAGGAGTCAGCCTGGCTAACTGCTCCAGTATCGAACTTTTCGGCAGATGATTCAGCCATTGCCATTTCGTTTCTCCCTCATGACGACTGAGCCATTGCTTGATAACACTGATATCGTTACCAGAACCTAGCATCGCCTGTAACTGGGAAATATCATGGCTTTTAAGGGTATTGCTTAACGCTTTTAAACCCAACAACAAAGTTTGCTTTTCTGCAATCAGACCGAGGTCGATCTGTTTAAAAATATGCTGGACGATTTCCTGGTCTTCTTCTTTACTCAAGTCAAAACCATAAGAACGGCCAACTTGATAGATGGTACGTAATGCCATAAGTAAAGAAGCCGGAATATCGATCGCAGTACCAATCACCCCTGAAGCACCACTGACCGCCCCCTGCACTGTTGCAATCCATTTATTTTGCTCACCCAAAGCTTGAGAAATCCGTTTGGAACGATCAACATCCTGAGTGAGTTCCTCTAAATCTTTCACTCCAGCCTCATCGAGAATGGCATCGACCGAACTGGTTTGATTACTGAATTGATTGAGACGCTCATAAAAATAATTCGATACTTTTTCGGTCAGGTCTGGCGCCACAAAGTGCGCAACATTATTTACGGTATTAAAACGGTTCCCGAGAAGTTGACGGGATACATTGGGAAGATGCTCACGGAGCATTTGCTGAGGATTGTCATATTTTTTTGAGGAAAAAACACTTTTCACCTTCGCTGAACCGTCAATCACCTGATCAGAGCCTGAAGGCTTCAGTGCTTTAGTCACTGAATCCGGCGCCACATGATTCAATAAATCCAATCCGGTTGAACTGAACTTTTTCGCCACTCCAAAGGCATTCGAAATCAGACCATTAGATTGTTTATTATTAGCATTTACCATTTTTTACCTCAGCATTCATGTGCTTGTATTTGGTATAAATACTAGGTGTAGTCAGCGTTTATCTCAACTTTATTCTGTTTCATTTAGTAAAACCCGTACACGCCGACTCACAAACTCAACCGACTGTCACACGGCATAACATTTGCCATAAGATTTCAAAAGTCTTTCTGCTATCATGTTCCCCATCATGAAATAAGGCTAAGCGCTGGATTGGGCGATTTTAAAACCCAGATATCTGCCGCTGAGCATAGAGCAAACTATAAGGATCTGTAGATGAAACGTGTTGTCATCACTGGCATGGGTATTAACTCATGTATTGGTAATACATTAGAGGATGTAAACCATTCTTTACAAAACGGGATTTCAGGAACACGTTTTAATCCGACTTATGCTGAACTCAATTTCAAAAGTCATGTCAGTGCTGCAGCCGAGCAGGATTTCGACGGGATCGACCGCAAACTGAAACGCTTTATGGGTGTATGTGCGATGTATGCATATAACTCAGCTCTTGCTGCGGTTGAACATGCAGGTTTAAAGGTTGAAGACCTAGCTGGCAACCCACGCTATGGTATCGCGGGTGGTTCAGGTGGCGGTTCAACTGCTTCCGTTATTGAAATGAACGAATTATTGCAAACCAAAGGTGCGCGTAAAGTCGGTCCTTTCTTTGTACCACGTAATATGACCAACACCATTACGGCTAACGTTGGCGTTGCATTCAAATTACAAGGCGTGGCACATACCATTACCAGCGCATGTGCAACCTCTGCGGATGCCATTGGTTATGCCTACAACCTGATTCAACTCGGTAAACAAGATTTAATGCTGGCAGGTGGCGGTGAAGAAGATCACTGGTCACAAAGTTTATTGTTTGATGCCATGGGTGCACTCTGCTCTAAATACAATGACAGCCCTGAAACAGCATCACGCCCTTATTCTGCAGACCGTGACGGTTTCGTGATTGCCGGTGGTGGCGGTTTTGTGATCCTTGAGTCTTTGGAACATGCTCAAGCGCGTGGTGCCAACATTCTTGCCGAAGTCGTAGGCTATGCAGCCAATTCGGATGGTGCCGACATGGTTGCACCATCTGGTGAAGGTGCAACGCGTTGCGTACTGATGGCTTTAGAAGAAGCAAAACAACACGGTGTCGATAAAATTGACTATGTAAATACACATGGTACTTCTACTCCAGCGGGCGACATTACAGAACTTAAAGCAATGGAACGTGCTTTCGGTGAAGGTCAGGTTCCTCCACTCAGCTCAACCAAGTCAATGACAGGTCACAGTCTTGGGGCTGCTGGTGTTCAGGAAGCGATTTATTCGGTTCTAATGATGCAAAATGACTTTATTGCGCCAAACATCAATGTGACCGAGCTGGATGAAGGTGCGAAACCATTTGATATCGTGCTTGAAAAACGTGACGCAAAATTGAATACTGTAATGAGTAACAGTTTCGGTTTCGGCGGCGTAAATGCTTGTCTCATTTTCAAAAAATGGGAAGGCTAAGCCGCCCAGTTTAGGGTGACTTGATGGATGCTCCTTCTGATGCTTTCTTGTGGGTAAAAGCATTACATATTATTGCGGTGGTATGCTGGTTTGCAGCTTTGTTCTACTTGCCACGGCTGTATGTCTACCATGCCATGAGTGAAGATGCCGTGAGTCATCAACGCTTTGAAATCATGGAACGTAAATTGTATCGTGGCATCATGTGGCCGGCCATGCTGGCCACTCTGATTACGGCGCACTTTCTGGTGGATTGGGGGGATGCAACGCAGCATTACCATGAAGCTTTATGGTTTTATCTGAAAGTAGGTCTGGTCGGTTTACTGGTGATTTACCATCTGGTATGTGGTTATTACCGCAAGAAACTGATTAATAATCCACATTACAAGTCGCACAAGTTCTGGCGTTATTTTAATGAGATGCCTACCCTGATCTTATTTGCCGTTGTCATTCTGGTGGTGGTGAAACCGCAGTTTTAATGTATTCAATTTAAAAAAAACCTCCTATTGGAGGTTTTTTTTAAATCTTTTTTTATTCAATACTTCAAAATCCTGCTTAAG
This sequence comes from Acinetobacter sp. 228, assembly GCF_048147885.1. Taxonomy (NCBI): domain Bacteria; kingdom Pseudomonadati; phylum Pseudomonadota; class Gammaproteobacteria; order Moraxellales; family Moraxellaceae; genus Acinetobacter; species Acinetobacter sp. 228. Next base: position 64,456 of record NZ_JAYWYV010000010.1, on the reverse strand, counting down.
CCGAATTTTCTATAAGCCCCAAGCAAGCATCTAATAAATCCTACTTTTTCTAACTGAGAAATACGGGAAGAATGTCTAAAAATCACTTTAAATTGCTCTTAAGCAGCGTAAAAAAAAGCAGAAATCTTCCGGATGACTTTAAAGAAAAATTCCAATCCGTAAATCACGGTTAATCTCATACTCTAACGTGCAATTCGAACTTCCCCTTCTAAACCATTTGGACTGAATACGATTTGCCATAATTGTAATTCTCGTGCTCGAAATGCACCCGCACAGGCATTTAAATAATAATTAAACATTCTTTTAAAGCGCGCACTATAATTGGCTTCAATTTCTGGCCACGCTTGAAGGAATCTTTCCGACCAAGCCCGAAGTGTTAAGTCATAATCGGTACCAAAATTATGCCAATCTTCCATAATAAATTTGCCACTACTAAAATGAGCAATTTTTTCAATTGAGGGTATATAACCATTCGGGAAGATATATTTCGTTATCCATGGATCAGCTCCCTTCCTTATGGTATTAGAACCAATGGTATGCAATAAAAACAATCCATCCGCATTTAAATTACGTTGTACGACTTGAAAATAGGTATCGTAATTTTTCAATCCTACATGCTCAAACATGCCTATAGATGCAATACGATCGAATCTCTCATTTAAGTTACGATAATCCATAAGCAAGATTTCAACATCAAGTCCTTTACATCGCTCAACGGCTAGTTTTTGTTGTTCTTTAGAAATAGTAATACCTACTACCGAAACTTGATAATTTTTGGCCGCATATTCAGCTAACCCTCCCCACCCGCAACCAATATCCAGCAATCGCATGCCTGGCTGCAAGTCAAGTTTGCGACAGATCAAATCGAGTTTTTGTTGCTGGGCTTGAAAAAGGTTATCGGCATTTTTCCAGTAGGCACAAGAATATTGCATATATGGATCAAGCATATGATTAAAAAGATCATTACCAAGATCATAATGTTCTTCACCCACCTGCCAGGCTCTTTTTTGAGTCTGTAAATTTTGAATTCGAGAAATTGCAATTCTAATAATATCTTTTAAATTATAGGGTATTTTTTTATCTAACTTGGCACGTAAAATTTTATAGAATAAAATATCCAGCCGATCACAGTCCCACCAGCCATCCATATAGCTTTCACCTAGACCTAATGAACCTTGCTGTAAGATACGGTTATAAAAATCATCATTATGTACCTGTATGTCATAAGGCTTGTCACCATTAATCTGAATGCCAGCTTCATCCAATAATTTTGCCAAGACCTCTCTTAGACCATCATTTTTATGCTCAACATAGATATTCATATCTACTCCTACATCTTCTATTTTTTTAGTTTTATTAAATAATTATATAATTCCAGATAACTCTACCTCTTATGGATTTCACTCCAAGCGCCAGATTATGCTTATTTTTTAGCAGTACTTCATCAGCTACTCGAGTCTTTGTCCTTTGAAGAGATTAGCTAATCATTGCAAAATTTTGGCTGTTAGACTGTTTTTCTAGTGTTAAGAGATGAACTCCTATTGTAGGCAGGTCATTTTAAAAAGACTTTTATTATGAGATTCAGCATCCGCTGAAACAGGCATTCATTTTTCAAATTATTTTTTATCCATGATTCATGGTTAACTCAAATTTCAATCACCATTTAAATAGACCCTCATAAAAAAGAGAGGGGTTTCTTCCCCTCTCTTTTTAATTATTTGAACCCATAGTTACCGTATATCTAAAGACTGGATGCGCTTCTTCATCCTTGGTTTATACAACATATGGTAGGTGGCAAACAGAATAATCAACCAGAGTGGACTAATCATCAATGCTTTCATGGTATCTGCTTCCAGACTCAAAATAACCAATGCAAAAAACAAAAAGATCAGTACAAGATATGACATCCAAATACCGCCTGGCATTTTGAAGGTAGAAGCTGCATGCTTTTCAGGCTGCTGTTTACGGTAACGGATATAGCACACCATAATCAGCCCCCAGATACTGATAAACAGGATCACACATAGCGAACTTGCCAGCGTAAAAGCTTCCATGGTATTGGGTACGAAATACTGAAAAGCTGCGCCTGCCATGATAAAGGCACAGGAAAACAGCAAGCCTTTGGCTGGAACCGCACGACTCGAAAGTTCAGCTAGCGCCTGGGGTGCCTGAGAGTCACGAGCCAAACCAAAGAGCATCCGGCTGGTCGAAAATACCCCACTGTTCATTGATGACATCACAGAAGACAGCACCACCAGATTCATGATAATGGCCGAAACCGGAATCCCTGCATGCAGGAAAAGTGTCACGAAAGGACTTTGATCTGCGGGAATTTCCACCCATGGTGTTACAGACATAATCACCAGCAGAGACAGCACATAGAACAGGATAATTCGGGTTGGAATCGCATTCACTGCTTTAGGTAGGTTTTTTTCAGGATCCTTGGTTTCAGCCGCCATGGTACCGAGCAGCTCTACCCCCACGAAGGCAAACATCGCAATCTGAAAGCCTGCGAGAAAGCCCATAGTTCCTTTAGGAAACATGCCATCATAAGCCCAGACATTGCTAAGACTGGCAGCAGATCCATCTGGCGTCTGGAAATTGCTGAAAATCATATATCCGCCAATTGCAATCAGGCCCAGAATGGCCAGAATTTTAATCAGGGCAAACCAGAACTCAATTTCACCGAACAGTTTGACGGTCAGCAGGTTAATTCCAAGTACCAGCAATACACAGCCAGCACTGATCATCGCCTGCCCCAATGGGGTAAAGGTCATATCCGGTGGCAACCAGAAATTCAGATAATTGATAATTGCCGCCAGATCCGCAATACCCACCAGAATCCAGCCCAGCCAATAGGACCAGCCAATATAATAGCCCGCACCCGGGCCAATCAGGTCATGCGCCATATCAATAAAAGATTTATAGTGCAGATTGGACAGCAAAATTTCGCCTAATGCACGCATCAGAAAAAAGAACATTGCGCCAATAATCATATAGATAAATAGGATTGATGGTCCTGCCAATGCAATGGTTTTACCGGAGCCCATAAACAGGCCTGTACCAATGGCGCCACCAATAGCTATCAGCTGCAAATGCCGGTTAGAGAGCTTACGCTGCAATTCATGGGGAGCAGACGCTGCGTCATCCTTAGAGGAGGCGGTATTCATAATCGGTTCCTTTTTTTAGCTCAGACTTTCGCTCATCTAATCGGATATCTTCCTGAAATCCTGATTGCAGATGCAGTTTCATTTAAATAACTAAATGATCAAGTCTGATGTCCTTATAAAATCAAAATAGGGAGATGTAAAAATATTCTTTAAATCAAGGTAATGCTGCTATCACTGCAATTTCAATCAGCCAGTCAGGGTTCACCAGATCCGCCTGAATCGTAGCACGTGCGGGCGTGCCATGACCTTGCAGCCATTCCACCCAAAGCTGATTCACGGTTTGAAAATCGTCCAGATTTTTCACGAATAGCTGTGCAGAAAGCAGACGGCTTTTATCAGTATTTGCCAGTACCAGCAATTCCTCAATCTTGGCGAACACTTCCAGTGTCTGTTTGCGTATGTCCAGATCGCTGCTGTCGGGTATTTGACCCGATAAATACACGGTTTGATGATGAATCGTTACAGCACTCATAATTCCATTGCTCTTGAGCCGCTGAATAGCTGTATTGTCCTGTGTCATGTTGATCTTCCTTGTTTGGGATATGAAATAAAAAATTAGATTAAAAATTTAAGCATCAATCTGAAAATTAACCCGGGCGGTTACCGCACACATGAGCTCATAGCCAATCGTGCCAGAACTGGCCGCCACCTCATCAATTGGCAAAAGCACACCTTCGGAAGATTGCCCCCAAAGTACCACTTCACTGCCTACATCCGCCTGCGGCAGTGCAGTAACATCCACAGCGAGCATATCCATACTGATCCGGCCCAATGTATGTGTTTTAACTGAATCCACCAGCACAGGCGTACCGGTCGCCGATAGCCGCTGATAGCCATCGGCATAGCCACAGGCCACCACTCCGATCCGCATCTGTTGCGTGGCAATAAATTTGGAGCCATAGCCAATACTATCGCCTGCCTGTACTGTCTGAATGGCGATAATCTCACTGCGCAGGCTCATCGTAGGACGTAAATTCCAGTCTTGAATACTATGTGCAGGATAATCCGGGGAACTGCCATACAGCATGATGCCGCTACGCACAATATCGCAATGAAGGGTTTGATGATGCCGCAAAATGGCCGCACTGTTACTCAGCGAGGTTTTACCCGCAAGTCCCTGAATCGTTTTATTAAAAATAAAATGTTGATGTTCAATTCCATCCAATCCAAAACGCTCGCCATCCGCATCGGAGAAATGGGTCATATGCGTGATTGAACGGACAGTATTCAGCTGATGCAGCTCCTGCCAGATTTCTGCATATTGCTGTGGCTCAAAACCCAGCCGGTTCATGCCACTGTTCATTTTTAAATACACATCAAACTGTACATCTGGTGCTATTGCAGCAAACTGTTTCAACCATTGCACTTGATGCAGGGAATGAATGGCAAAGCTCATTTCATGCTTCGCACATTCAAATAAATCCTCAAAAGCAAAAATACCTTCAAGCAACAGCAGCGGCTTCTTGCACCCAAGCGCACGTAGCCGCGTACCCTCCCCGATATCCAGAAAGGCAAATCCATCTGCGTCCTGAAGTGCCGTATAAACGCGCTCAATCCCGTGTCCATAGGCATTGGCCTTGACCACGGCAAATACCTGGCTGTCAGGCATACATTGGCGTGAAACGCTTAAATTATGCCTAAGCGCCTGCTGATGAATGATCGCAGTAATAGGACGTGGCATAAAACTCCTCCTTGAATACTGTGCCTCAGATGATCTTAGGCCGCCTGCTGATAACGCGACAATGAAAGACCTTCGGTACTGATTTCAGGATCACGAGCCAAGACCAGATCGCTGATTAACTTGCCCGAACCACACGCCATGGTCCAGCCTAACGTGCCATGTCCGGTATTCAGGAACAGGTTTTTAAAACGAGTTTTTCCAATAATTGGCGTACTGTCCGGGGTCATTGGCCGCAGGCCTGTCCAGAAGCTGGCCTGATTCATATCGCCCCCCGGGAATAAATCACGGGTCACCATTTCCAGCGTGCCGCGACGGTCTTCATTCAGACCCAAGTTAAAACCGCTCAGTTCAGCCATTCCCCCTACGCGGATGCGCTGGTCGAAACGGGTGATTGCAATTTTATAGGTTTCATCCAGCACGGTAGATTGTGGAGCGAAGGCTGGATCTACAATAGGAATCGTCAATGAATAACCTTTCACTGGATAGACCGGTAAATTCAGTTCAAGTGGTTTGAGGAAATCACGTGAATAACTACCAAAAGCCAGCACATATTTATCTGCTGTAAGCACCTGACCATTCACCAGAACTCCTTTGATCTGGTCGCCTTCTACAATCAGTTTTTCAACGTTTTGATTAAACTTGAACTCTACACCCATCCCTTTGGCATGTTCTGCCAAGGCATTGGTAAACAGATAGCAGTCGCCCGTTTCGTCATTGGGTAAATGCAGACCACCCACCAGTTTGTCTTTTGCCTGTGCCAATGCCGGTTCTACACGCGCCAGTCCATCACGATCCAGCAACTCAAACTCCACACCAGTTTCTTTTAGAACCTCGATATCGCGCTGCACCGCATCCAGCTGCGCATCTTTACGGAAAATCTGCAAAGTGCCTTTCGCACGGTTTTCATAAGAGATGCCAATATCACGACGCAAATTGCGTAAACAGTCACGGCTATATTCAGCCACACGCACCATCCGTTCTTTATTGACTGCATAATGCTGGGCATTACAGTTTTTCAGCATTTGTGCCATCCACTGCAATTGCCACAGGCTGCCATCGACATTAATCGCCAACGGAGCATGATGCTGGAACATCCATTTGACCGCCTTAAAAGGAATACCTGGTGCCGCCCAAGGAGTCGAGTAGCCCGGAGAAATCTGTCCAGCATTGCCAAAGCTGGTTTCCTGAGCCGGACCCGCCTGACGATCCAGCACAGTTACAGTTGCTCCCTGCTGCGCCAGATAGTAAGCGCTTGCCACACCAATCACACCACTACCTAAAACCAATACGCGCATTACCTTAATCCTCAAACATTTTTCCAGGTTATTTCACTAGTATATTTTTGCTTTAATAGTTAAATTCACTATATTCAGTGTATAAATTCAGTGGAATAAATATTTTTTCGGGCAGAATTAAAAAAAAGAGGGAAATATTAATGCGCAAATTAGACCGCATTGATCGCATGATTCTAGACATCCTGCAACGCGATGGCCGGATTGCCATTAGCGAGCTGGCAGCACGTGTCAATCTTTCAACCACACCCTGTTCAGAACGGGTAAAACGGCTGGAGCGTGAAGGTATTATCATGGGTTATTACGCCCGTTTAAATCCGGAAATGCTGGAACGTAGTTTGCTGGTATTTCTGGAAATCAAACTCTCAGCCAAATCAGGTGATGTATTTGATCAGGTGGCTCGTAATCTGACAGAAATTCCAGAAGTCCTGGAATGTCATTTAATTTCTGGTGATTTTGATTATCTGGTCAAAGCGCGTTTAAAGGAAATGAGTGCTTATCGCCGTTTACTGGGGGATTTACTGAAAAAACTGCCCGCTTCTGCCTCCTCGCACAGTTATGTCGTCATGGAAGAAGTCAAAGAAAGTTTATATCTGGACCTAGGGATTTAATACCTTAACTTTATTAATCTGCCTGCAAAAACGTTAAAGCCCCGGAAGGGGCTTTATGTTCGAAAATTCATTGATTTTATCAATCCTTAAGCAGGAATACGCAGTACCTGTCCGGGAAAAATATCATCCGCATTTTTAAGCAAGGGACGATTAGCCTCAAAGATCTTATTATACTGATTGGCATCCCCATAAAACTCTTTTGAGATTTTAGATAAAGTATCGCCAGATTTGACTGTATAGAATTTACTTTCAGGTTCTGGATTAGTCACGGTTAGCTGATCATCTACTTTGGCGACATGATCAATATTTCCGACTGCCAGAATAATCTTTTCACGATCGGCCTGACTTTTTACCTGTCCGCGCACGGTGGCCAGATCAGAGGTCGAGTTATAGCTAATCGACAAACCTGTAATCGGCAAGCCTAAACTTTTGACATGGCCCAATAGCTTATTTGCCATTTCCTGGGCAGAAGGCTCTGCAGGTGCGGCTTTAGGTGCCTGCGGTGTCGCTGCCGGAGTTTGCTGTGGTTCTGCAGCAGCCGTATTTTTCTTACCGATACCTTTTACGAAATCAAAAAGACCCATGGTGAACTCCGTTCTTGTTGTTAATGTCACATCACTCCTATTTTTATAATGAAAAAAGAGCCCAAAGATAGTTAGTCATTGGTGACATAAAGGTAATGGATTGTAAAACCTTTATGCATGTGAAAAGCGGACACAAAAAAACCACCTTGCGGTGGTCTTTAGGTTCAGCAAAGCTGAAAATCAGCAATTAACCAAGTTTTTTAGTAACATAGTCAATAGCAGATTGAACAGTTGTGATTTCGTTAGAATCTTCATCAGGAATCGTGATGTCGAAGTCATTTTCGAAAGACATAACAAGTTCAACTAGGTCTAGAGAGTCAGCACCCAAGTCATCCATGAAAGATGCTTCGTTTTTAATCTCTTCGATTTTGATACCAAGTTGTTCTGCAACCGCTTGCTTAACGCGTTGTTCGATATCGCTCACAGGAATTCTCCTCATTGCTTGTGGCGTTTTTAATGCCGTTAGTTTAATTGAATCTAAAAAATTTGGAAAGTTTATACTTGAGCTTAGCTCATGTATAAGCCCCCATTTACATGAATAACTGTACCAGTAATGTAACTGGCTTTATCCGAAGCCAAGAAACTTACGGCATTGGCGATATCCTGCGGATTACCCAAACGGTTTAAAGCCACCTGTTCAGTCATCTTTTTACGAATATCTTCACTTAACTGCTCAGTCATTTCAGTGGCAATAAATCCTGGCGCCACCGAGTTTACCGTAATCTGACGACTGCCCATTTCTTTGGCCAGGCTGCGGCTAAATGCTTCAATACCAGCTTTGGCAGCAGAATAGTTGGCTTGCCCCGGGTTGGCAAAGTGTGCCACCACAGAACTGATATTGATAATGCGGCCGAAACGCGCCTTGGTCATGCCTTTCAGTACACGTTTAGATAAACGGTAAACGGCCTTCAAGTGAATATTTAAAATATCATCCCAGTCATCTTCTGACATGCGCAGTAACAGGTTATCTTTGGTAATCCCGGCATTATTCACCAATACCAGTACCGGACCATAGTTTTGCTCGATATCACTCACCAGTGCATCAATCGCAGCACCATCACGCACATCTAAAACTTTACCGGCACCATTTTCAGCAAAATGTGCAGTTAATTTTTCTGCACCAGCTTCAGAAGTCGCAGTACCGACGACAAAATAACCGTCCTGAATGAGTTGTTGCGCAATTGCAGCCCCAATGCCGCGACTCGCACCTGTTACCAAGGCAACTTTACGTTCCTGTGTCATGCAATTTTCCCTTCTGCCACCAGTACGGTGTTAAGCGCATCTTCCAGACGAGATTTGGTATCCAGTGGAAGTGCTTTTTCGATATTTGGTAAACGTTTCGCCATATTCGCCAGTACATTACCTGGACCGCATTCTACAATATACTCAACTCCTTCATCTTGAAGGAATTGTAGTGTTTTGGTCCACTGTACCGACTCATATAGCTGCGCCGTCAAGGCCTGACGAAGTTCAGTCACATCAGCCGCCGCTCTCGCGCCTACATTTTGTAATACAGGTATACGGGGCATCTCAATGGCCGTTTGTTCCAAAGCTGGCGCGAACTGCTCGGCAGCAGGTTTCATTAGTGAACAGTGCGAAGGAACTGAAACAGGCAGCGCAATGGCTTTAGCGCCATTTTCCTTGGCCAGTGCCATAACAGCTTCTACACGTTCTTTATTCCCTGCAACCACAACTTGGCCTTGTGCATTATAGTTCGCTGCTTCGACAGAACCTTCACCTGCTTCAGTCGCTTTCGCACAAAGCTCAATCACTTTGGTGTCATCCAAACCTAGAATGGCTGCCATTGCACCGACACCTTGAGGTACTGCATCTTGCATCAGTTTACCACGCAGGTTCACCAGCTTAACTGCATCACCCAGGCTTAAAGCACCGGATGCAACCAGTGCGCTGTATTCACCCAGTGAATGACCCGCCATGTATTTTGGTGCCACCCCGCCTAACTCCAACCATACACGCCATAAGGCAATTGATGCAGTTAAGAGCACAGGTTGAGTAAATTCGGTTTGATCCAGACCTTCACCACTTTGGGCGATCTGCCACAGATCAAAGCCCACCGCTGCAGATGCCTCGGCAAATGTATCGCGGATACCACTAAACTGTTCTGCAAGTTCAGCGAGCATGCCGACTTTTTGTGAACCCTGACCTGGGAATACAAATGCAGTTTTAGTTGCTTGAGCTGCTTGTTCGAGTTGTTTAGCAGACATAAATAAAATCCTTTCATTCAAGAGGTGCGAATCTTTTAAGCAAGCCAAAGAATTGGCCAATCAGATCACCCTACCCATTGTGGAGCGCAATTTAGCACGTAATTTCGGCTTGGGTAATTGCCAAATACAACAAAAACCGCAACTTCAATATTAAACATGCAAAACTTAGACATAAAAAATCAGCCATAAAAAAAGGGAGCTTAACGCTCCCATTTTTTCTACTAAGCTTTAACGCTTAATACATCATCAATTATTCAGCAGATGCTTTAGCGAATAATTGACGACCACGGTAGATACCATCTTTAGATACGTGGTGACGACGATGAGTTTCACCAGTAGCTTGGTCTACAGTTAATGCATTCTCAGTTAAAGCGTCATGTGAACGGCGCATGTCACGGCGAGAGCGACTTTTACGGTTTTGCTGAACGGCCATGATGGCTCCTTACAAATATCGAAAAAATGGATCAGAACAAATTCGATTGTCTTATACATATGAGTATAACACAAAAATTAGTTAAGTTTACCCTTCAGAGCTGCCAAAACTTCAAACGGATTATCCCGTTTTTCTTCAACAACTTCTTCTACGGCAGGTTGATGCTTATGTTCGCAAGCATCATGCTTAGCAGACAGCGGCATCAACAATAACAATTCATCTTCTATCAGTGCGAGTAAATCAGCGGTGGCAGGTGCATCATATGAACCTTTCGTCGTTGCTTCACTTTCACCTAGGACGATGAAATCAGCATCCTCATCCAAGCGCTCTATCAGTGACTCATCATCTACAAGAGCCAGATGAAAATCTGAAACGAGTTCAATTTCAACGGTGTCCAGACAACGCTGGCATTCCATTGGAACTTTCGTTTCAACATGACCATCTAGCCATGCAATGCGATGATAGGCATCCATTGATAGCTTACAGTCTATGTTAATCAATTGATCATCAATTGATCCAACAGCTTCACGAGCGATACGAACAAAGCGAGACAATGGCAGGGTACCTGACCATGTAAAGCCTTGTTCAGCCCATTTAAACGGCTCAATCTGTGCCGGAAAGGTATTTGCTGACATAATTAAGGCGGCAATTCTACAAATTCATCAGAACTCTGTCAAAGATTAAGATACAATTTTGTACTTATTTTTAGACAGACCAATTGGGTAATTTCAGTCATGCATCTGTTGCAGCCGCAAACAGAAGTGAATATTTCATCACTCGTTAGCACACTTTCAACCTCCGATTCTGACAGCTCACTACAGCAAGTGCAACGCTTACCGTGGGCGAATTTATTATCAGAAGTGCAGCAGGTTGATTGGCTCATCTTACACTTTAATCACTGGTTTTCCCACCTAAATGTCACTTTAGTCCGTGGCGCTTTTGAACCAGAATATTTCCCGGCAACCCAGGATGCCCCTGCCCGGATCCAGTTTGCGCACGGTTTCTTTAATAGTGCCTTGCATGAAATCAGTCACTGGACCATTGCCGGAGACAAACGCCGCCTGTTGCCAGATCTGGGCTACTGGTATGCGCCAGATGGGCGTACCCAGGAACAGCAGGCTTTATTTGAACAGGTCGAAGTCAAGCCGCAGGCGATTGAATGGATGTTTGCCCAGGCTTTTGGCCGTAAATTCCGGGTATCTTTGGATAATCTGACTGGCGACGGCGGGGATGGCAAGGGCTTTAAAGACAATGTCTACACCCAGGTGCAGGCTTATTTCAACGGCACGGCCAAGCTTCCACGTGATGCAATGCGCTTTATCCAATGTATCTGTGCCTGTACCAGAGGTGGTAAAAGTTTACAATCTGATGAATTTAGACGTGAAATGCTTGATTAAATTACACAAATCTACCTTTTTAATGATTGTCAGATTTGACTCAAGCGCCACATAATAAGCCATCAGTCCAAGCTTGGAGTAGCCTCTATGCTGCATTTACGCGTACACCCAGATAACCCACAACCCCGCTTAATCAGTCAGGCAGTGGAACGTATCCGTGCGGGTGATGTGGTGGTCTATCCCACTGATGCGGCCTATGCGATTGGTTGCCAGATCGGGAACAAGAGTGCCATGGAACGGATTGCGCAGATTCGTGGTCTGAGTCCAAAGCATCAATATGCGATTCTGTGCTGTGATTTGTCCGATATTGCCACCTATGCCAAAGTGGACAATGCCATGTACCGTTTGCTGAAAAATAATACACCGGCAGTCACGACCTTTATTTTACCTGCGACCAGTGAAGTCCCGCGTCGTTTGATGCATCCCAAAAAGAAAACTATCGGTCTACGCATTCCGAATAATCCGGTATGCCAGATGCTGCTCAAAGAACTCGGTGAACCGCTGTTGACCTCTACCCTAATTTTATCAGGACAGACCGATCCACTTGATGATCCTTATGATATTGAAATGCAGTTGGGCAAACGCATTGATGTTTTTATAGATAGCGGCTTAGGCACGCTGAGCACAACTTCTATTGTAGATTTATCCGGTGATCATCCAGAAGTGATCCGTCGGGGTGTCGGTGATGTGAGTGCATTTGAATAGTCGTTAAATGAAGAATGCGAAAATTGTCCTTCAGTATTGAGAGAGTTCGAATGCATGGATCTATTTTATTTGCTTCTGAATCAGCATGAATTTTCTGCACAGGATTTAATCTATGCAGAAATGCCTTGGACTCTACAATCCAAGGCAATCATGGTCGAAGCACATTCTTCTCCCCATCCCACTGTAAATATTGATCATACTGAGTACCAATTTTTCCTGACGTTGGCTCTAGTGAGACAGTGGTTGCAGATCAATTCAAACCAAAATGTATGCCTGGCAGAGACCTGTCAGCGTCTCATTGAGTTTGCCGCTAAGGAATATAGTCATTCCTCACTATAAAAATCTAAAACAGCATATGGTGAGAGGTTGCAGTTTTATTCTTTTCAATTCGACAGGTATGTGGTGGTTGCCAAAAACAGTTTAGGAGTCTGAACTACGTTCATAATGACGAACTGCAATGAAATTTGGGCATTGCGATAGCTTCTGTTCATGGTGCATGAGTTCCTCGCCCAGTTTATTTTTCAGATACACATGAAAAACGATCTGATCTTCCTCCAGTACGTTTAGCATTGCTGTACGTGCCTTGGGTTCCATGACTTTAAAGGAATTGATTGACTCACAAGACATGGCTTGCATATCCAGCTTAACCCTTTCGTCCAGCTGGTCCCCTTCATAGGCCATATGCCGCATATAAAAACGGATCTGAGGATATTGGTCAAGGATGCTAAAATCCATTTTCATGGCCTGCATGACAGGCTGGGCCCGTTCGGCAAAAGCCGAGAATCCCCCTGATTTCAGTCCTGTGCGTGCTTCATCTTCAAGCTGCATAATCTGATATTTGGGATAAGCCCAAAATCCCCCGAATGCGATCATTCCAATAACAAGCAAAATAAGAGGCATACTTTCTTCACCTTTTTAATATTTTTTGTGAGCTTCGACTATTTTTTCAGCAGTATAGCGAAGTTTTTGACCAAAAATTATAGAAGTGCATTTTATTAATATTTATTAATTTCATGTTTCTTAATGGAAAATCCGTTTAAAATTCATTCAGCGCCTATCCACTAAATAACTTTCTCTTTCCAGTAAGAAGGACAGCCTTTATCCAGCTTTTTGCATGCATCAACCGATGTTTACCCTTCGGTCTCTTAATTTTTAAACTCGTATTAACATGAAGATCATCGTATATTTTCTGCTGTACTCAGTCTTTTGTTCTATGCTTTTTTTAAAGAGCAGTTAAATTCCATTATTTTTTTAAGTTTTTATTGCTTTGAGTGTTTATTTAATTTATTTAAAGTTACTTTTCCAGTACAATGCCACTGCTAAATCCTGTGCTTTTGTTTCGATCAGATACCGAAAATCAAGCCTTTGCATGCCTTTGAAAATTCGCGTGGCCTATAATTGTAATGACTCAAATTATCCATAACATTAGGGAATCTGCTCCGCACATTCGGGTTCTGGATGAATGGCAGGAGACAATCCCGGAGGATCTGTATATTCCTCCAGCAGCATTTGAAATTTTATTAGAACATTTTGAAGGCCCGCTCGACTTTTTAATTTACCTGATTCAAAAAAACGGTTTTGACCTGTTACAGGTCGATATTGCACCGATTGCAGCCCAGTATTTGTCTTACATGGACGCAATGAAATCCCTGAATATCGAACTGACAGCAGACTATATGGTGATGGCCGCATTACTGGCAGATCTGAAATCACGTTTGCTATTACCTAAACCGAAAAGTCTGGCTGCAATTGAACAAGATCCAAAACAAGAACTGATTGACCGTTTAGAAAATTATTTAAGAATTAAACAGGCAGCAGAACGTCTGGGCCAGATGCCGATTCTGGAACGTGACACCTTTACCGCCAATGTCACTCTGGGAGACATCCAGCAGCCGAATGAAGGCTATTCAAGCGATTTACTGCGTGATGCCTTGCTTTGTATATTTAACCGTCCTGAACCGGTGATTCATCAGGTACAACAGGAACCGGTACTGCTGGAAGAACGGATTGCCTATATTGAAAGTTGTATTGAAACTGGCGCAGTACTCAGCTTTAAGGACTTGTTAAAACCGAGCCAAGGCCGTATGGGCATGGTGGTCACCTTTATGGCCGTGCTGGAACTAACCCGACAACAAAAAATTCAGATTATTGCTACAGGTATTGAAGCCCCGCTCGCGATTCAAGGAGCCAGCCAATGACACCCAATCAGAATATGCTGTTATCTGCAGAAGATAATCTGCATGAAGTCCTGATGCAGCTTGAAGCGATTATTTTTGCCAGCGACACTACGGTTTCATTGGCCCGTCTGAAAGAAGCTTTTCAGGATCGTTATAGCAAACAGGAATTACGTCAGTATTTACAACAGCTTTCCATGCTGATGCATGGCCGCTCAATTGAACTGGTGGAAACAGCACAAGGTTATCGTTTTCAAGTACGTGCAAAATATCGTAATATTATTGCACAGACCTGGCCTGAACGACCGGCTCGCTTGTCGCCTTCATTACTGGAGACGCTTGCAGTGATTGCTTATCATCAGCCTGTGACTCGAGCGGATATTGAACAGATTCGTGGTGTTACGAATAACAGTCAAAACCTGCGTACGCTGTTTGACTGGAACTGGATTAAAGAGTCTGGATTTCGTGAACTCCCTGGAAGACCTGCGTTGTTAATGACAACGCCACAATTTTTAAATGCGTTTGGCCTGAATAGTTTGGGCCAATTGCCTCCCCTGCAGGATGCCAAGGAAGCTTTTATGGCCCTCGATGCAAATGCACCGAAGTCATAAATAGGTGAACTGTTGATAATTATTTCTAAGGTTATGCTGTCATGAGTGAAAAGTTGCAAAAGGTGCTTGCACGCGTTGGTTTGGGTTCTCGCCGTTATATGGAAGAAGTCATTGCCGCAGGTCGTGTAAGTGTCAACGGGCAAATTGCCCAAGTGGGTGAACGAATCGAACCAGGTGATGAGCTTCGCATCGATGGTCGTAAAGTTGCGTTCCAGATTGAAGACGAAATCCGTCGTCGTGTCATTATTTATTACAAACCTGAAGGCGAAATCTGCTCACGTAGCGATCCTGAAAACCGTCCGACTGTGTTTGAACAACTGCCTGCTATTCCGGGCGATCGCTGGGTAATGGTGGGTCGTCTGGATATTAACTCGACCGGTCTGCTACTGTTTACCAATGATGGCGAACTTGCGAATCGTCTGATGCACCCATCGAATGAAATCGAACGTGAATATGCGGTTCGTGTCATGGGCGAAGTAACACCACAACTGAAAAATAACATGTTGAAAGGCGTAGTGCTGGATGATGGTCCTGCGAAATTTGAATCTTTCTCTGAACTTGGCGGTGACGGGATCAACCGCTGGTATCAGGTGGTGGTAAAAGAAGGGCGTAACCGTGAAGTCCGTCGTATCTTTGAATCACAAGGCTTGAAAGTCAGCCGTCTACTGCGTACCCGTTATGGTAGCGTGATTTTGCCACGCGAACTGCGTACCGGTCGCTGGATTGAACTGGATAAACAGGATATTGACAACCTGACTAAATCAGTGGAATTGAAACCACGTCAAGGTACTGGCTTGTTTGGTATGGCAAAACGCCGTAATGAACGTATGCAGGACAAGCCGATGGCTGCACGCCGTGGCGGTTTCTTGCGTCAGCAACGTCGTGACAGTGATGAGCAACCACAAAATAACACTGGCCGTGAGCGTCGTGATGACAATGCTTATGGTCGTCGTGACAGAAGTGAAAACCAGAATGGCACTCAGTTCGTTCGTCGTGAAAACCGTCCGGATCAGGGCTTTGGTCGTCGTGAAGAGCGTGATGAAAATGCGCCGCGTCGTCCATATGGCGCCAACAAAGGCTTTAAAAAGTTTTAATAATTAAGATAAATAAAAAAAGTCAGGCACATTGCCTGACTTTTTTATGTCTTATGCATCAGGCACTTTGTGGAATCCCTTGCGGGATAGCACCGAGTAAACGCTTGGTATATTCATGCTGTGGTGATTGATACAGTTCATCTGAATTGGCGATTTCTACCAGCTCCCCATGATTCATCACCATGATCTGATCAGAAATATATTTCACCACCGACAAATCATGCGAAATAAAGATATAGCTCAGACCAAATTCATCCTGTAAGTCTTGCAGTAAATTCAGCACCTGCGCCTGTACTGATACATCCAGCGCCGAGACCGATTCATCACAGATTAAAATCTCAGGTTTTAAAGTCAGACAACGTGCAATTGCAATCCGCTGGCGTTGACCCCCGGAAAACTCATGCGGATAACGATAAAAAGCCTGTGCAGGCAAGCTGACCCGCTCCAACAGGTCTAAAGCCATTTGTTTGCGTTCGGCATCATCCTGACCAATCTTGTGAATCTGCATCGGTTCCATCAGGATTTGTCCAACAGTAAAACGTGGATTCAGCGAAGCATAGGGATTCTGGAAAATGATCTGGATTTTACGTTGATACTGGGTAAACTCCTGTTCCGACATGTCCAGAATGTCCCGACCCTGAAACAGTGCCTTACCACCCGTAGCCTGTTGCAGACGCATCAGCAATAAACCGATGGTAGTTTTACCTGAACCGGATTCCCCGACCAGCCCCAAGGTCTTGCCTTTGGCCAACTGGAAAGAAACCCCTTTTACTGCCTGAAATTCATCTTTGCCAAACAGTCCTTTACGACTATAAAAAGATTTTTTCAGATCCCGTACATCCAGAATAATTTCCTCTCCGCCCTTTAGTCCACGTGAACGTTGTGGGAGCTGAGTATTCAGACGGATATCTTCCAGCCAGGTTGAACCATCCTGTTTCATAAAATCGCTGATCATCGGCAAACGTAACGGACGTTGCGACAATTGTGGACGGCAGTGTAACAAGGCTTTGGTATACATGTCCTGAGGCCGGTCCAGCACCTCCCGAACCGGACCCTGTTCACGGATTTCCCCATGGCGCATCACAATCACCTGATCGGCAATTTCACCAACCAATGCCAGATCATGGGTAATAAACAGCATCGACATCTGGCGACGCTGACGCAGCGATTCCAGCAAGTCCAGAATCTGCTTTTGAATAGTCACATCCAGAGCTGTGGTCGGTTCATCTGCAATCAACAGTTTAGGTTCACAGGCAATGGCCATGGCAATCATGACCCGTTGCTGCTGTCCACCGGAAAGCTGCCCCGGATAGGCATCAATTTTAGTTTCTGGCGCAGGGATCCCCACTTCTTTGAGGAGCTCCAGGGTACGTTGCCGCGCCTGTTTTTTATTCATGCCCAAATGTAGTTGCAGGATTTCTGCAATCTGCATGCCTACCGTAAATACCGGATTTAGCGAAGACATGGGCTCCTGAAAAATCATGGCAATGTCTTTGCCACACATTTGGCGCATTTCACGGGTTTTAAGCTTGAGCAGGTTTTTCCCTTCAAAGATGATCTGGCTATCTTCTGAAATACGGGCGCTTTCTGCCGGAAGCAGGCCCATAGTAGCGAGGGAAGTAACCGACTTGCCACTCCCCGACTCACCTACCAGTGCAACCGTGGTATTGGCCGGAATCTCGAAAGAAACCCCTTTTACGGTCTCAATATATTCTTTATTTTCACCTTTAAAACTGACTCGCAGATTTTCTACGCGAAGTAACGCAGGTACTGTGCTTGGATTGATTTCAGACATCGTTGCGCTCCTATTTCAGTTTTGGATCTAATGCATCACGGAGTGCATCGGTAAACATCGAGAAAGCAGTCACCAATACCGCCATGGCGATTGAGGCTGCCGCCAGTTGCCACCATTTACCCAAAATCAGCTCACTTTGCGCTTCATTTAGCATACTGCCCCATGACACGACCCCGATAGGCACACCGAAACCAAGGAAGCTCAAAATGACTTCAGACTTGATAAATGCCACCACCAGAATAGACATCTGTACCAGGGCAATATGGCTGACATTGGGAAAAATGTGGACAAACATACGACGCATATTACTCACGCCAATCGCCTTGGCAGCCAGTACATATTCACGTGCCGTATGTTTCATGTATTCGGCACGAACCAAACGGAAAACCCCGGTCCAGCCAGTCAGACCTAAAATCAGGATGATTGATAAAATACCTTTCTGCTGTAACACTGCGGCAATCGCCAAAACTAGCAACAGATAGGGAATCGAAGTAAAGATATTATAAAACCAGTTTAGGACATCATCGACCCAACCACCAAAGTAACCTGCTATTGCACCCAGTGCAGTCCCAATCAGTACAGCGACAAAGGCTGCAATCAGTCCAACCAGAATCGAGGTTTCAGCCCCCTTAATGGTTTTCTGTAAAACATCCTGCCCCCATTTATCGGCGCCGAAGACCAGACTTTGCTTGAGTTCCCCACTTTCATCCATCAGCTGGCCGCCGAGCTCCTGATTAATGGCCTTCATGTCTTCTGCCAGCGGATCGACCACTCCATAATAATCGATGCCTGCACCAGCACCCTGCTCAGCAGCAATTTCAGCATTCAATTCAGCAATGACATCTTTTAAGGGATCAACTGGATTGACCGGTAGAGGCACAGATTCTGCGCTCTGCTCTGTATCAGATGCAACCGGAACTGGCGCTGCACTGATAAAACTCGGCGGTGCATAGCTGACCGCCACTTCTTTATTCCAGTCTTTAGCAATCAGGCCGCTCATTGACAGCACCAGCAGCAGCAGATAAAACAGCACCACATACAGGGAAAACATGGCAATCCGGTCACGTTTCAAACGGCGCATGGCCAGTTGCCATAATCCTGTTGAAGCCGATTCAGGTGCTGCTTCAGCCGCTTGTTCTTTTTTAAATATCGCACTCAGCATAATTCACCTACTTCAACTGTACACGTGGATCGACCCATTTATAGATCAGATCGGCAATCAGGTTGAATATCATGGTCGCAGCAGCGACATAGACCGTAATGGCTTTAATCACAGGAAAATCGGAACGTTCTACCGCAATAATAACTTCACGGCCAATTCCCGGAATACCAAAAAAACGCTCAATCAGGAAAGCACCGATCAGCAGTGCCGGAAGTCCTGCCATCACATCGGTAATAATCGGAATGGAGGCATTGCGCAGGACATGCACGCCCATGATACGGTTTTCACCTAGGCCTTTGGCACGCGCAGTACGTACATAGTCCTGATTGACTTCATCCAGTACAAAACTACGGTATAGACGTAAAGTCGGTGCAATACTGACCACCAACATAATCAGCACAGGTAGCAAGGCATATTTGAAAAGATTATCGGCGAAATTATCGCTCCAGCCCTGTACCGGGAACCAGCTCAATTCATAAGCCAGGAAATACTGGAACACGATGATGTATACCAGAATACTGATCGACATACCGATCGTACACAGCATCATGATCATGCGATCTGTCAAAGAACCACGAACCGAAGCCACACCCAAAGCCAGAATGATAGAAATAATGGTTTGCAGAATGGTCAGTGGAATCAGAATGGTCAGTGACGGCCCCAAACGGGTGGTGATAATCTGTGCTACCGACTCCCCGGTACTCCAGCTCACCCCATAATCAAAGGTTAAAATCTGCTTGATAAATATCCACAGTTGTACGTAATACGGTTGATCCACACCCAGTTGCTGACGGATGTTCTCAATCTGTTCCGCATTGGCCATTTTACCGGCCAGAATATAGGCAGGGTCTCCACCTACCCAGTTAAACAGCAGGAATATCAGCAAAATCACCCCGAGCATGGTCGGGATCATTTGCCAAAGCCGTCGAATAATATATGCCAGCATCGCTTGCCTTCCTTAATTTTTTCCAGAGATTTCATTAAAGAAAGCTTTGCTGTCCGGATCACGACCCAAGAAGTCTTTCACCATTTGCTCGCCATGCTTTTGACCACCTTGAGCCAGAACCGTATTGCGATAATGCGCACCGACTTTCTTGTCCATCAGCTGATCGCCAAAGGATGAAAGCATATCCAGGGCAATGACCTCAGACCACATATAGCTGTAGTAACCTGCCTGATAGCCGCCCATCAGATGCCCGAATTGTCCCGGGAACTGCTGACCGTTGACATAACCCAAGGCGGTTTTACCTTCCATATCCTGCCAGAGTTTTAAAGGCTCAATGTTTTTTGCATCTTTACCATGCAGGGCCATATCATATTGGGCATATAAAGCCTGACGGGCATAATGCAGGCCTCGGCCGTAATTCTTCACATTCTTTAAGCGCTCGGTCATGGCAGCATCCACGCGAGGACATGCCGGCTCACAGTAATCCGCTACTTTTGACAAGGTTTCCAGACGGCGTGCCCACTCTTCATACATCTGTGATGGCGCTTCAACAAAGTCACGCTCTACCGAGGTACCAGACTGTTCCGTATAACGGGTTTTCGATAGAATCCCGTGCAAGGCATGCCCCATTTCATGCACAAAGGTTTCCAGTTCGTTGCTATTCAAGCCCTTACGGTTAAAATTGGTTACCAGTACCGATACCGGACGACGCTGATTCAGGGTACTGCCGCCATAAGCTCCCCAGACAGCTGCATGCCCATATTTGCCTTCACGCGGGTATTTATCGACATATAATCCGCCCAGGAATTCGCCCGTAGCCTTGTCATGTACCGCATAATATTCCACTTCATCATGCCAAGCCTTGACTTTCACCGGCTTGAACTCAATGCCATAGAGTTCCGAAGAAATAGCGAATAACCATTTTTGCGATGCTTCTGTCGGGAAATAATCCCGTAATTTTTCCTGGTCTACCTTGTATTTGGCCTGACGCAGTTTTTCACTCCAGTAACCCTGATTCCAACGTGTAATTTCTGCTTTCTCTACTGGAACTTTTAAAGTTTCAGCCTTGAACTGACGTAATTGTTCTACATCCTGCTTTTCTAGAGGTGCAACTTTGGCATAAACCTCATCCAGAAAACCGTTCACTGCTTCAGGAGTTTTGGCCATGCGGAATTCAAGCGCAGAATGGGCATAGCTTTCCTTGTCAAAAAGTTGTGCCATTTCATAACGTAGATCAATGGCCTTTTTCATGAATTGCAGGTTTTGTTCGGTCCCGCGACGCGTGTAAGCGGTCTGGTAGCGTTTGCGTGCTTCATCACTTTCTGCCAGCTCCATAAAAGGCTGGTATTCCGGATAATCAAAGCCCAGCAAATAATTGCCCTTTTCATTTTTCTTTAAATTTGCGATGTAACTTTCTGGCAGGCCTTTCATTTCAGCTGGAGTAAATTCAACTTTTTCAGGGTTATCCCGCACATTTTTGGAAAAGTCCTGCCCCAGTTTAGTACTTTCTTCAATAATTTCTTTCAGTCGTTTCTGTTTTTCTGCACTGAGTTGTACCCCGGTGTTCTCAAACTGCTCCAGAATATCTTCTAAAAATTTCTGATCAATCGGATCACTGGCTTTCAGTTTCTTGAACTGGGCATACAGTTTCGGATTCTGATACAGGGTGGTCTGGTATTTGCTGATTTTAAGTTCACAGTCATCGGCTGCCTGACGCAATGCAGGATCCGGATCGACATTACTATATAGTCCTACTGCAGCACCGAAATCACGGGCTTTGGCATGCAACTCATCCCATTCGGCCAGATAAGGCCCTGCCTTGGCATTATCTTTAATTTTTTTATTTTCAAATATCTGGATATCTTTTTGCATGGAAGCCAGACTGGCATCACATAAAGATGGAATTTCTGCAGCCTTGAATAATGGCAGCAGCTGTACTTGGGTATCTGCCGCTACACCTTGATACCCCCCCATTATCATTAAACATAAGGTACTTAATTTTAAAGGCTTTAACTTCATATTCATCTCCAGATTTTTTCTTACTTTTTCGTATTAATATCGATATACATCCATTCTGAAGACAGAATCGGATGGGACTTATGTCCGATAATTTGGGGTTGGGTCAAGGCGTTACGGTAGCTGCTATAGAGCATCAGGGTCGGCATGTTGACTTCCAGAATCCGGGTCATTTTGCGGTAGAGCAGATCACGCTCAGGGCCTGGCGGCATGCTCTGGGTTTGCTCGTAAAGACGGTCAAATTCAGGATGCTTGAAACAGGCATTGTTGGTGACATTGACATTCTTGCCATAGAACAACTGCATAAAATTGTCGGCATCCGGATAGTCAGCAATCCATGCAGAACTCTTGAACATGGTTTTACATTGCTTTTCCAGCTTGATACTTTCAGCAAATGGCATGGCCTTACTGGTCATTTGAATATGAATACTGTCCAGGGTCTTTTTCCAGAATTCACCCTGCTGCTGGCCCCGACTGGTATTGTAAACAATCATTTCAATTACCAGAGGTTTCCCTTCAGGCGTCTTCCGCCAACCATCTGCACCGATCTTGTAATTATAGCGATCGAGCAACATATTGGCTGCCTTGACCGAATATGGCGTACTGCTTTTATAGGACGGTGAATAGCCTTCTACACCTGGGGGAATAGGCATGTGCAGTTTTGCACCATCTCCTTTGAGTAAAATACTGATCATGTTTTCAACTGAGAATGCCATTGCCATGGCACGACGTAAGGCAATTTTTTCTGGCGCGAAACCACCCACGACCGGATTTTGCATATTCCAGTAATGGTAACTAATGGAGGGCTCTAAAATACGTGACAGCTTTACCCCCTGCTGGGCCAGCTCAGGCTTTAATTTATCGCCATCGAGGGCCTGAACGACGATATCGCCCTCAATTTCGAGCAGGTCCAGTTCATTTTTCTTAAATGCCAGCATCCGTGATTGCGCTTCTTCAATAACACGCACATCAATGGTGCCAATTTGCGGCATTTTTTTGCCCTGCATGGCTTTGACAATGGCCTGATCTTCGCTGCTACTGGCTTTAAAGTCCCAGACAAAACCGCGATAAGCTGGATTTGGCTTTAAGATTATCCGTGAACCCGGAGTCCAGTGACTCAGTACATAAGGACCTGTCCCCACAGGCCTGTTCATGACCCAACCCGCTTTGTCTTTATATCGTTCAATTACTTCACGCGCCACTGCGGCGGCTGGGCCATGGGCCAGCAACATCGGAAAGTTCTGATCCGGATTATTCAGCTTTAATACCAAGGTATAGCGGTCTGGGATCTGAATCCCTTCAAACGGATTTTCATAGGCTTTGCCATTCTTTTTGGTCAGGGCCATCCATGCGTCCAGCCCTTTAATTCGGCCATCCAGCAACCAGCTGTTCGGTGAATGCAGCTTTGGATCCAGTAGACGTTTCAAGCTATAAGCATAGTCATAAGCGGTCAGTTCACGTTTTTTTCCCGCAAAGACCGGATCATCGGCAAAGTAAATACCCTTTTTGATTTTGATGGTATAAGTCAGGCCATCCGCACTCACTTGAGGCAGACTGACTGCAGTCAATGGCACTAATTTTGCCGGTGAGGCCAGATAATCATAGGTATATAAGGTTTCGAAAATCGCCGAGTTAATCTTGGCCGAATAACGGTCATGGATATAGCCCGGATCAAAACCGGTTTCAGCTGCCAGAAATACTGTTTTTAAAACCTTATTCGGGTTGGCAGGATTGCTGGCCCATGTCGATGCACTCCCTGCCATCATCAAACCGGCCACTAACACCCCACTGGCCAGTTTTTTTAAAGTATTTTTATTCACATTCATACTGGTTCTTAATCTTCTCAAGTTATTTTTTAACAGGTTCAATATCCATATATTGCCAAACTGCTCTGGTCACCGGATGGGCTTTAAAGCCCTGTACATGCGGATGAATCAACCAGTTACGTATCCGGGTATTGTGCAGAATCCATGGATTATCGGCCTCCATCTGACGGTTCATCTGCTCATAATATGGCGTCCGCTGCTGCGGCGGCAGTTTCATCGCGGTCTGGTACAACGCGTCATAGGCTTTTGAGGTATAGCAACTCAGGTTGCCTTGCTGCGCATTTGGCCCATACAGTAACTGGGCAAAGTTTTCCCCTTCCGGATAGTCCGCAATCCAGGCTCCCCCCCACATCATATGTTTACATTGGGTGGCTTCTTTTAAATTGTCAGCAAAATTACTGACCTTGAATTCAATTCGCACTCCGATCGCATCCAGATTCTTTTTCCATAACTCTGCAGAAATCACCGAAGAGCTTGAGCTGGTTGAATTCATTTTTAGTATCAAAGGCTTGCCATCGGGCAAGGTGCGGTAACCATCAGCACCTTTCTTATAACCAAAGCGGTCAAGCAGTTTATTGGCCAGTAATGGGTTATAAGCAATACTGCTTTTATACTTCGGGTCATGTCCACCCACTCCCTCTGGAAAAATCATTTCAGCTTTATCGGCATGACCTTTGTACAACTGCTGGATAGCTTCTTTCTGGTTATAGGACAAGGCGAGAGCACGACGTAAGGCAATTTTTTCCAGTGAATTTCCACCAATTAACGGATCACGCATATTCATGATGGTATAGGTAATTTCCGGTTCTTTATTCGGATAATGCAGGATGCCTTTTTTCTTGTATTCGCTTTTCAGCTGCTTATTTTCCAGTGCCTGTTCAGCGCCGCTCGCAGTGAGTTTGTCATAGTCCAGTTGTCCAGACTTTAAAGCCAGCCAGCGAGACTGTTCCTCTTCAATAATACTGATTTTGATCTTGCCAATTTGCGGCATCTGCTTGCCTTGCATGGCTTTGACAATACGTTGATCCCATTCAGAACCATCACCCTTAAAGTTCCAGACAAAACCACGATAATTCGGGTTGGCGGTCAGTTCAATACGGCTACGCGGCACATATTTGTGTAATTGATACGCCCCTGTTCCAACCGGATGCTGACCTGCCCGATGACCATAGTGTTCGATCGCTTCCCGTGCGGTACCACTAAAAGCCACATAAGCCAGAATATATGGAAAATTCAGATCGGAACGGGTCAGGGTAATTTGTAAAGTATATTTATCTAGTGCTTTTAAACCGGGAATAGCTGCATCGTAGTTGAACTTGCCAGTTTTTTTAGCCTGCTGGATGACCTGATCTGCCCCAAGTATTTTTCCCTCGATAAAAGAAAAAGAAGGAGAATGATTTTTGGGATCCATGATCCTTTGCATGGAGTAGATATAATCACGCGCCACCAGTTCACGCTTCTTGCCCTGAAATGCCGGATCTGGGCTGAAGTAGATTCCCGGCTTGACTTTAAAGGTATAGACTTTCCCATCCTTCTCAACCTTGGGTAAAGATTCAGCGGTATTTGGTACCAGAATTGCCGGCCGCGCCAGATAGTCATAACGTAACAAAGGTTCAAAAATAGCCTCGGCAACGCTACCACTATAAAAATTATAAGTTTTGACCATATCAAAACCATCATCAGGTGCTTCGAAAGCCAGGTTTAAAACCTTATCTGGTTGTGCAGGTGATTTTGCTAAGGTTATTTCCCCGGATACCACTGCCAGCGCTAAAACTGTCATCCTTATAATTGCTGATTTCAAATTCATACCTATTTTTGTTTATTTAAGCTATTTAAACGATTAAGTTTTTTTGAAAGCATCTATCTTTTTTTGATTGGCTTCATGTTTTTTTATTTTTCAACACTCAGCCTATCTTATGACTCCAGCGTTTGAAAGCTAATTTCATGCCACTCTAAGTTTTAAGCAGTAATTAAGTTCTTTTTACAGCAAAAAACATATTTTTATTAATTATTTAAAATAATAATGATTTAGAAAATTATTCAGATAAATTCCGAAATATTTATTACATTAATCCTACAATGACTTTCATTATATTGCACAAAAATAATTCACCAGTGAGTCATTTTATAGCACATCTCAACTTTTCAATTTATAACTAAAAAAATAATCCTTTATATTTTAATAACTAAGAGTATGATCAATAATTGATCAATTATGCTCTACAGCCCATTTCATATCTATGTTACAGAATTTTTAAATGTGAACCATTTCACATATTCTTTAAATAACACTTACTGAAAAACAATTAATACTGATTTTCAATATCATTTTTTCTTATATTTTCCAATACAGCCTGTCTGCTTTCCATGACGCACAAGTTCTTTCTTTATAAATCCTTATAAAGTAAACATTTCTCAATATATTCAATATTTTTATAAGAATTACAGCTAAGTTGGCACTTGCTTTGCTTAAAAAGAATACAGCATTATCTTCACACAACAAGAAAGGTGAACTTTACGATGAAAATAAACAAACTAGTCGGATCTATGGGGGCTCCAACAGTTGGCAAAACAATACTTAAGTTAAGTACGCTTACCTTAAGTATGATGTGTTTGTCTTTGGCACATGCAGCCGATGAACCAGAAAACTCCGCTACGCAGCCGACCAAGGTGCAAAAAGTGACAGTAACGGGTTCATCTATTAAAGGGGTAGCTGCACAGAGTGCATCGCCAATTACTGTACTTAAAGTCGAAGATCTGGTGAATCAGGGGGTCACCACTGTTGAGGAAGCACTGAATAGGGTCAGCGCCAATCAGGCCGGTTTTGCTGTATCCCAGAATATTGGTAAAAGTAATACTTCAGGCTCTTCTGCGAACCTTCGTGGTATTGGTACCGATAAGACCCTGATTTTATTAAATGGTCGCCGTCTGGCCAACAGTCCTTTCAGTACATCTGAAGTTAACTTAAATATTATTCCACTCGCTATGGTTGAACGTATTGAGGTGCTACGCGATGGTGCTTCTGCCGTGTATGGTGCAGATGCTATTGCCGGGGTAATCAACTTCATTCTCAAGAAAGAATACCAAGGTTTTGGCATATCTGGTGGACTTCAATTACCTGAACACAAGAATGGGGATGAATATGATGTTTCCATCTTCGGTGGCTATGGTGATCTGGACGAGCAAGGATTCAACGTCTATGGGGTAATCGATTATCGTACGTCCGACATGATCATGGCGAAAGACCGCAAAGTCAGCCGCCGCGGCGGTCTGATTCCTGAACTAGGGATGGCGATCGGTTCGACTGCTGGCTTTCCAGCAAATATTTCAAATCCAGGCGTGGGTATAGTTAACCCTTATATCAACCAGAACTGTAATAATGCTCCAAATACGTTTATCTCTGGCACACGCTGCCTGCTGAATACACAGGCATTAATTGGTATTACTCCGGATGAAGAAGCCTTCTCCGCTTTAGCGAAAGGTACCTTAAAACTTACCGATTCATTAAACGCGGTCGCGGAATATGTTTACACTAAAAGCGAAGTGACCACTTCTATTGCACCTGATGTATGGGGTGGTAGCCTGACTATTCCAGACAGCAGCAAATACTATCCTGGTCAAGGAATCACTCCAGATATTCCCGGCTTGACAGGCACATCCTCAATACTTTATTTACGTTCCCAGGCTGGCAACCGTGTATCTAAATCAGAGAATGAATCCAACCGGATCTTTGCTGGAATCGAAGGTGAAGCCTACGGCTGGGACCTCAACGGTGGTGTAACTTATGCCAAAGGCGAAGCGACTGATAATTTCGTCAGCGGTTACTTAAACCAAAGTAGAGTCCAGGCAGCCCTGAATGACGGTACACTCAACCCGTTTGGCCCTCAAGCACCGGAAGATGCCGGAAAATGGTCTACTTTTGATGTCGCAGGTCCGACAAATCAGGCAACGCTAGATTCAACTACCGTGGATTTCACCCTAAGCCGTCCTATCTATGAATTGCCTGCAGGTGAGGTCGGTTTTGCCGTAGGTGGTAGTTACACTACCCAAGACTGGGAAGCCAAAATAAATTCCGATCTTGTCCGTCAGGTGCCAGGCAGTGGTATAGACCCGGACAAACCAATCAGTAAAGGTGATCGCGATATCACTGCAATATTTACTGAATTTCACATACCAATCGTAGCCGGGTTAGAAGCTCAACTTGCTGCACGTTATGATGACTATAGCGACTTTGGCGATTCTTTCAATCCGAAAGCCTCGCTACGTTGGGAGCCGGTAAAAGAGCTCATGTTCCGTACTTCGTATAGCACAGGTTTCCGTGCACCGAGCTTATGGGAAATAAACTCTCCGCAAAGCGAAACCTATACCAGTTCACCTTTCAATAACCCGCGTTTCTGTAATGCTGATGGCACACCGAACAACCTTCAGTTTGCCGATCAGTGCGGTATGCAGTTTAAACGTAAACAAGGCGGTAACCCGGACTTACAACCTGAAGAGTCAACTTCTTATACTGCCGGTTTTGTCTACGAGCCAATCAAGAACCTGGTTTTCACAGCTGATTACTACAACATTAAAATCGAAGATCTGGTCGGTACAGTCTCTCCAGATATGATTTTTGATGATCTTGATCGCTATGGCAACCTGATTGTTTATGCACCAGATGGCCGTATCCAGTATTTAAATACGACCTTACAAAATATGGGTGGCCTAAAAACTCAAGGGATCGACCTCAGTCTGAACTATTTAAGTCCAATGACCGCGACTGGCCGTTTTGGTTTCGGAATTGATGGGACTTATGTCATCAAAATGGATTACCAAATAGAACCAGGTGGTGAATGGGAAGATTACGTAGGTATTTATGATGATCCGGCAGTCGTTCGCTGGAAACATATTGCCAATGTGAACTGGACTTATGAAAACTGGAGAATGTTGTTAGAGCAACAATATATCCGTGGATATAAAGATTTTTCAGAAACACGTGATGTAGGTGCATGGATGGTTTACAACTTTGCAGGAACATATAAAGGATTCAAGAACCTTGAATTGACTGCAGGGATCAAGAACATGTTTGATAAAGAACCACCTGCGTCTGATGCAACCAACAATGCACAATATGGCTATGACCCTCGTCATGGTGACCCTACAGGCCGTAGCTACTTCTTACGCGGTACTTATAAATTCTTTTAATTAATCACTTTGCAAACACTGCTGCCAAGCGGTGTTTGCAGTTTTCCCCGTTTAATTTTGGCCAAACAAAAAATAATGCAGCCTGTAACTAAAAATAATTTTCTCATCAGTGCACTATTTCCTGTTTGTCTTAAATTCTAGGAGTCATGATGGGCACAAAGTTTGAAGACTTAGAAAAAAACTCCGCCAAAAAACTGACTGGTATTGGGGTGGTAATTTTATTGCATATTCTAGTTGGCCTGGTGCTGATAGCAGGTATGGCAAAAGAAATAATAAAACCGTCAGAACAGCCGGTAGAACTGATGATCATTCAGGATATTAAGCCGCCTGAACCTGAACCACCAAAAGAAACACCACCTGAACCACCTAAAATAGTGGAGAAAGTGGCGCAAGTGCCTGAGGTGAAACCGGTTGAAAAAGTCGTTCCTGTACAGAAAACACTTCCAACGCCAACCCAACCGACAACTGTTGCAGTACCTACCCCTGTTGCAGCCAGTCCTTCGCCAAGCCCAGTAGCAGCCCCGGCTCCAGTTGTTGCAGCCGCTCCAGCACCAGCTCCACCTCAGCCTTCTGGAGTCACTCGTGGTGTTTCTCAAGGTGAAGCGGGTTGTAAACGCCCAGACTATCCACGTGATGCACTAATGAATGAAGAGCAAGGTGAAGTGCTGATCTCTGTATATGTAAATACTGCTGGCAAGGTCCAGGATGCAAAGGTGAAAAAGTCGAGCGGAAGCCGTGCATTGGATCGTGCCGCATCGAAAGCCTTCAGTTTATGTACCTTCAAGCCGGCAATGAAAAATGGCGAACCGCAAGAATCTTGGTATGACATTCCATATGAATTTGTCCTTGACTAACAGATACAACAGATAAAGAAAAAATCAGGAGATCCATGATGAAAAAATCACTAAAACCTTTAAAAAATATGGCTGCTGCCGGCGTAATTGCCATGAGCACTTTATTGCCTTTACAAGCAGTTTTTGCAGAACAGTCCGCCACACCCAATACCAGTGCTGTCACTGAAACAGCGGTAACAACACCAGCAACAGCGGCTACACCGACCCCGCCGCCATTACCAGCTGAAGCTAAGGATGAAAAGGCTGGATATAATCCTTATGGTCTGGAAGCCATGTGGAAAGAAGGTGATATTGTTTCGAAAATTACCCTGTTCATTCTATTGATTATGTCGATTGGTACCTGGTACATCATGATCAGCAAATGCCTGCAACAAGGCAAGATTCGCAAGCAAGCCAAGGAAGCTGAACACCAGTTCTGGGAATCGTCTTCTCTGGATAACGCAGCCCAAAACCTCAATGAAGCCAGCGTCTACCGCTTTATTGCAGAAAAAGGTATCAAGTCGACCCAAAATCATGGTGGTAATTTACTTGAACGTATTGATTTCAATACCTGGGTCACCATTTCGATTTCCCGTGCAATCGACAAAATCCAGAACCATCTGAGTGGTGGCCTGGCCTTCCTTGCCACAGTCGGTTCTACTGCACCCTTTGTTGGCCTGTTTGGTACGGTTTGGGGTATCTACCACGCGCTTACCGCGATTGGTGTTTCTGGTCAGGCTTCGATTGATAAAGTAGCAGGTCCAGTGGGTGAAGCACTGATCATGACTGCAATCGGTCTGGCCGTCGCTGTACCGGCAGTACTGGGCTACAACTGGTTGACCCGCCGTAATAAAGCAGTGATGGAAGAAGTGCGTACTTTTGGTTCTGATTTACACGCAGTATTACTCAGCGGTGAAATTACAACCAATAATCCTGTTAATCGTGACGTGAAGTAAGAGTGAGGCATCAGCCATGGGAATGATGGTCAATTCAAACGACAGCGATGATGAGGTAATTGGAACCATTAATACCACCCCTTTGGTTGATATTATGCTGGTTCTGCTCATTATCTTCCTGATTACTGTACCGGTTGCCATTCATACTGTACCTGTCGATCTACCTGAAGAAAGAAATGTACCGTATGAAACCAAACCGGAAAACATCCAGCTGGCAGTTAACAAAACAGGTGATATTTTCTGGAACGAAATCTATATCGCAGATAAATCAGTTTTACTGACCCGTTTACAGGCAGAAGCCCAAAAACGTCCGCAGCCTGAAGTGCATATCCGTGGTGATCAGATAACGCCTTATGAGGCAATTGATCAGGTGATCAGCACGACCCAGCAAGCGGGTATTGGCAAAATTGCTTTTGTCACCACTCCGCCCGCTACACCTTAAGCACAAAGAGGGATTAAGTTTATGGGTATGAATGTTGGTTCAAATCAAGATGATGATGTGATGCTAGATGTCAACATGACACCACTGATTGATGTCATGCTGGTCTTGTTGATTATGTTTATCATCACAATTCCTTTACCAAACAACTCGATTAATATTGACCTGCCAAATGGCACACCGCCTGTAACCGAAGAAAAACCGCCTGAGCTGGTGGAATTACGTCTGGATGCACAAGGTAAGATTTTCTGGAATGATCAACCAGTAGAAAATACCCAGGCTCTGGAAAACTTATTCAAGACAGTAGCGCAAAAAGCGGATCAGGATCAGATTAAAATCAAGGCAGATCGTGCGACAGAATATAAGCATATCGCCATGGTCATGGCGGCAGCTCAACGGCTGGAAGTCAAAAAAATCGGGATCGTGAGTAATAATAATTCTTAAGTCATCAGTTATAAAAAAACCCAGCAAATGCTGGGTTTTTTTATAACTGCATATTTTACATTTGTGACTGAATATAATTTTGCAGACCAATCAGCTCGATCAAGCGTAACTGTTTTTCTAACCAGTAGGTATGATCTTCTTCAGTATCCGACATTTGCTGGCGCAGCATGTCACGGGTTACATAATCACCCTGCTCTTCGCAAAGTTTTACCCCTTGAGCCAGTTTTTCACGCACATGATATTCAAGCTTGAGGTCAGCTTTCAGACAAGTCACAACATCTGCACCCACTTCAATATCATCTCGCTGCATATTCGGCGTACCTTCCAGGAACAGGACACGACGGATCAGGGCATCTGCATGCTGTGCTTCTTCCTGCATTTCATGATCGATGCGTTCAAAGATTTTAGTCAGACCCCAATCTTCATACATACGAGAGTGAATCAGGTATTGGTCACGAGCAGCCAGTTCGCCACCGATCAGCATATTTAAATAATCTACGACTTCTGGATTACCGCGCATTTGAATTACTCCCTGCTTTTATCTTGCTATTATGGAGAAAAGATTTTCGATTTGCAAAATTAAAATTATTGTAAATATATGATTTTTATATAATTAAAATGAGAAGCACTTGCATTT
The DNA here is from genome assembly GCF_048147885.1 of Acinetobacter sp. 228. NCBI lineage: Bacteria > Pseudomonadati > Pseudomonadota > Gammaproteobacteria > Moraxellales > Moraxellaceae > Acinetobacter > Acinetobacter sp. 228. The sequence continues at coordinate 32,238 of NZ_JAYWYV010000010.1, read as the reverse complement.
ACGCTCTCTATTAGGCCAAATCCCATTTATAAAACAAGGTGTTGCATTTTTTGTACCCGCTTTATTCAGATGAACTGGCTGGAATATTCAAACGTTTATTTTTGTAAATATTAATAAGCACTTATCTTGTTACTTATTTTTGTCTTGGACTCACTAGTTTGGTCTGGTTCGTGCATAATTGTGACGACGATGCGAAGTTAAAACAACAATGGTTAAAATATGACATTACAACACAGTACAGCACCTGTTCTGGTGACCGGTGCATCTGGCTATATTGCCAGCTGGGTGATCCAGAAACTTCTGACACAAGGTTATACCGTACATGCCACGGTACGTGATCTAAACAAAAGCCAGAGTTATACGCATTTGGAACAAATTGCTGACAGCAGTCCGGGCACACTTAAACTGTTTGAAGCCAATCTGCTCAAGCCAGGTTCTTTTAATGCAGCCATGCAAGGCTGTGAGATTGTCTTTCATATGGCTTCGCCTTTTGTGGTGACCAATTATAAAGATGCGCTCAAGGATATTATTGAACCTGCGATTTTAGGCACGCAAAATGTGCTCAACAGTGTCAATAAAACCGAATCGGTCCAACGTGTGATCGTGACGTCAAGTATTGCTTCAACTTATGGTGATGCAATTGATATTTTGCAAACCGAGCACACCAGCTTTGATGAATCACACTGGAACACCACCAGTTCAGAAATCCATCAGCCTTATCCATACTCCAAGGTTATGGCAGAACGTAAAGCCTGGGAAATGGCTGAAGCACAGGATCGCTGGGATCTGGTCTGCATCAATCCTGCACTGGTTTTTGGGCAATCCTTAACGCCAAATACCCAGTCTGGCAGCGTAGAAGTCCTGCAACAGTTCGCCAACGGCATGACCCTGCTTGGCGTTCCACCGATGTGGAATGGCGTGGTCGATGTTCAGGATGTCGCTGAAGCACATATCCGTGCTGCCTTTAACCCACAAGCGCACGGTCGCTATATTGTCTCTAGTGAGACTTTAAGCCTGCTGGAAATGGGTAAAATCCTGCGTGAAGCGTTTGGTCCTAAATTTCCGTTCCCGCGCAATCAACTGCCGAAAACAGCCTTCAAGCTGTTTGGTCCTGTGGCAGGCTTTAGTCGCAAGTTTGTCGAATTAAATATGGGCTATCCAATTTTCTTCAATGCTCAAAAAAGCAAGGATGAGCTCGGCATCGAATACCGCCCTGTGAATGAAAGTCTGGTCGAACATTTCCAGCAGCTGCTGGATGATGGTCTGGTCAAAAAATATATTCCTTAATTTTTTTCTTCCCTTCATAAAAAAGCCACCTTCTTGGTGGCTTTTTTATGAGCTAAAATTCTAAAAGATCTCGGAAAAATCAGCCTTCAAGCTGGCCATAGTTCTGCATCAAGGTAATAAATTGTTCTTCATTGATTACCGGTACGCCAAGCTTTTCTGCTTTGTCCAGTTTTGAGCCGGCTTTTTCACCTGCAACTACACATTTGGTCTTGCTAGACACACTCCCGCTAACCCGGGCACCTAATGCCTGTAATAATTGAGTCGCTTCATCACGTCCCATCGAACTTAAAGTGCCAGTCACGACCCAGCTTTCACCGTTCAGTGGCTGGCGGGTTGGTGCAATTGGTGCATCCCAATGAATGCCTGCTGCCAGCAAACGATCCAGAACTTCCAGGTTATGTGGGGCCTGGAAGAAATCCACAATCCACTCAGCAGTAATATCACCGACATCCGGGGTTTTCTTTAATGCTTCAATATCAGCATCGCGTAATGCTTCCAAAGTCTGGAAAGTATTAGCCAGCATACGTGCCGTAGTTTCTCCCACGCCACGAATACCGAGTGCATAGATGAAAGCTGCCAATGTGGTTTTCTTGCTGTTCTCGATAGAATCAATTAAATTCTGGACCGATTTCTCCCCCATTTTTTCGATCTGGAGTAACTGTTCACGGTGCTTATGCAGATGGTAAATATCTGATACATCTTTCAGAAGATTTAGATGTAGCAGTGACTCTACCCAGCGATCACCCAGCCCTTCGATATCCATGGCCTTACGCGACACAAAGTGACGAATGGTTTCGATCCGCTGTGCAGCACAATAGAGTTCGCCAGAACAGCGAGCCAATGCTTCACCTTCCGGCATCACCACTGGTGAATCACATACCGGACAATTGGCCGGTAAATGCACTTCTACGGCATCGACTGGGCGGAATTCCGGCCAGACCTTTTCGACTTTAGGAATCACATCACCACTGCGGTATACGCTGACTGTATCCCCGATTCTTACGTCTAAACGGTGAATTTCACCGATATTATGCAAGGTCACATTGGAAACCGTAACGCCACCGACTGCAACCGGATTCAGGCGTGCTACAGGGGTCAGAGTCCCGGTACGGCCTACCTGCCAGTCAATATTTTCCACTGTGGTCAGTGCAGCCACTGCAGGGAATTTATAGGCAGTGGCCCAGCGTGGTTCCCGGCTCAGAAAACCTAGTTTTTGTTGCTGTTTCAGATCATTGACCTTGATCACCATGCCATCAATTTCAACGCTTAGCTTCGGACGTTTCTCCATGACCTGCTCATAAACCTGCTGCACTTCTTCAATGCTGCTACAGACAAAATGGCACTCACCTACAGCAAAGCCAAATTGTTGCAGCCATTCCAGACTGCCCGACATGGTGCTTTGACCATGAGGCGGTACACACTGAGCAATGCCATACGCATAAAATGCCAATGGTCGTGAAGCAGCAATATTCGGATCCAGCTGACGTAAACTACCTGCAGCAGCATTTCGCGGATTGGCAAAGGTTTTTTCGCCCTTGGCGGCATTGGCAGCATTCAGACGTTCAAAGCCAGACTTGGGCATCAGCACTTCGCCGCGTACCTCCAGAAGCTCTGGAATAATTCCATTGACTGGAGGCAGGAATTTTGGCAGGTTACGGATCGTTTTGACATTCTGGGTAATATCTTCACCCGTTTCGCCATCACCACGCGTGACACCGCGCACCAGTACGCCATGTTCATACCAGAGTGAAATCGCCAGGCCATCAAATTTCAGCTCAACATCATATTCAATTTTTTGATTTGGCAAACGTTCTTCAATACGGCGGGCAAAAGCCAGCAGATCTTCCTGATTGAACACATTCCCCAAAGACAGCATCGGCACGGCATGCGTGACAGTTACAAATTTTGCAAGTGCCTGCCCCCCCACCTTGATAGTGGGTGTATCGGGTTGCTGCAAGTGTGGATATTGTTCTTCTAGGGCTTTGAGCTGATGAAAGAGCTGATCATATTCACTGTCTTCAATGCTCGGTTGATCCATCACATAATAAGCATGATTATGCTTGGCAAGCAGTTGAATCAATTGACGCATTTGCGCAATCACAGTGGCATCTTGGGTCATAATTTCACCATAAAAAAGGGCGGAAAATCCGCCCTGTAGAATATTCAGCTTTTGGCTATTATAAAAATTGCAGTCTACAGATTCAACTTGGAGATTGAACAAAGCAATCTTCGAATCAGGTGGCCTGTCCCGGGCGATAATCAATTGCCTGATGGCGCCAGAATTCACGTAATTGTGGCGTGAATTCCTGCTGGTTCTGATCATAGACCAGACCATCCACTTCACGAGCAATTAACCGCGAAATACTGTCCATGGTATCAAAAGCATTTTGTACATCACTATGCGGTAAAGCCAGGAAGAATGCCAGACCTTTGACTTCCTGAGTCGACAGAGTCTCCAGATCAAAGCCTTCCATACCTGTATCAGTCATTTGCAGTACCGAAAACAGCAGTTTTGAACCATCTTCACTATAACGGTGAAAACAGGCCAGTTCGCCATAACGCAGACCATATTTCAGTAGAACTTTCAAAGTCTTATCACCTGAAAGCACACGACCTTGCGGATAGATATGCAAAGAAATAATGGTTTCAGCACTGGATAATGCACTTTCTTCATCCACTATTTTTTGCTCATGCAGATGTGCATCCAGAATACTGCTTTCATCATTAAATTCAGAAATTTCAGCTTTTTCAATATTGCTGTTCAGACTGAATTCGGCAGCTTTATCTTTATTTTCGGCGTGATTGTTTTCCTGTTCTGTTTCAGCCAGCTTTTGCTCTACTGCTGTGTCAGCTGCTTCTGTCGCGACCGATGTTGCCCCCACTTTAGCCTCTGTCACATCGCCCGAATGGGCAGCTACAGGAGTTTCAACCGCTTTTGGCTCAACCGGAGTTGATCCAGCCTTACGAAAGGCGGAAGGCTTTTCAGGAGCCGGTTCACCTGCACTCAGGCTTGGCTCTATGCGTTGTGTTGAATCTGCGTCCTGCTTTGCCAGTTGCGATCGTACATGCCGAGGAATGACAGGGGTCTGGCTATCCGGGTCGATATGCAGGCTGGCATCCAGTGAAGGAGCTGCCTCGACAGGTTTTTTGAGCAACATTCTGATGCCCAACAGCATGATGATAATTGCAATAACAATCCCGATAATGGTGGTGATTTCCATATTATACCTCCGCAGCTAAGCCGTATTCTTTTGCCTGTTCCAAATTTACTGTCACTAATTTTGAGGTTCCCGGTTCAGGCATGGTTACACCTAAAAGATCAGTCGCCATCATCATTGCAAGTTTGTTATGGGTAATATAAATAAATTGCACTTGTTCAGAAAGCTCTTTGACTAAATTACAAAAACGTCCCACATTGGCATCATCCAGGGGTGCATCGACTTCATCCAGTACACAAAATGGTGCCGGATTTAAGCGGAAAATTGCGAAGACCAATGCCAAGGCAGTTAAAGCCTTTTCCCCGCCAGAAAGTAACGCGAGTGAACTGTTACGCTTGCCTGGTGGTCGGGCCATTAGTTTTACACCCGATTGCCATCCATCTTCAAGACTTAAACTCGCTTCACCGCCCTCAAATACTTTCGGAAACAGGTTTTGCAGCTCGGCATTGACCTGATCAAACGTGTGCATAAACAGTTTACGGGTTTCCTGATCAATACTTTTCATCGCAGCCTGTAGCTGTTCAACCGTATTTTCCAGATCCTGCATCTGGTGACTCAGTTCCTCGTAACGTTTTGATACTTCTTCATATTCTTCAGAAGCCGCCAGATTGACTGCGCCGAGTTTATCGAACTGGGTTTGGGCTTTTTCCAGCTTCGCCTGATGGGCTTTAATATCAATATTTAAGCCGCTAATGACATCATGGTTCAGTTCTTTCAGCTGTTCTGAATAATGCTGCAAATCAGATTTGGCTGCCTGCCAAGCTAAACGTTTGGCTTCCAGCTCACTACGCAGCTGTTCATCCTGCTGCTGGAAGCTGTGACGCTGTTCGGTCAGCTGCTGCTGCTTGCTCTGCACCTGATTTAATTCAACCTGCCAGTCGGCCCAGGTCTTTTGCAGCTTTTCAGTGATCTGCGCCTGTTCATTAAACTGACTCTGTAAAGCAGGCAATTCTAGCTGTACCGGATCGACAAATTTCTTGGCCTGTTCGATTTGTGCAGTAATTTGCTGAAACTGTTCTTTCAGGAATACCTGATCTTTTTCCAGTAATTCGATCTGCTGCTGGCTTTGCACACATTGACGGCGTAGCAATTCCAGTTCCTGCTGCGCTTGCTGGCTAAGCTGCTGCGAGTCATCTAACTGAGCACTCAATTCTTCTAGCTGAAATTGCAGGGTTTTATAATTCGGTAAAGCCTGTTCCAGCTTTAGATTCAGGGCATGCAGATCAATTTCCAGATCGTCTTTTTGCATGGCATCTTCTTCAAGCTGCTCATCCAGTTGTTGCAGCTGATGCTGTAATTGCTGCTTTTGCAATGCGAAAGCCTGCGCACTGCTTTGTACTTTGGCAATCTTGACATCGAGCTGCTGCAGCTGTTTTTGAGCTTGTTTCTGCTGCTCGCTGATACTCTGAATCTGGCTTTGCAAAGTTTTAACCTGATCGGTGAGTTCAGGTAACTGCTGCTCCAGCTGCATAAACTTAGGTTCAAGTTTCGCAAGCTGCTGCTCTATTTCATCCAGTCGAATTCGATGGCTTAAAGCACCTTGTCCGGCCTGACTGGCTTCATCATAATCCAGGGCAATGACCCAGTCTGCACCGACATGGTAGCCATCCAGACTTAAAATCGACTGGCCTGCGCTTAGTTGGGTTTGCAAATCAAGAGCATGTCTAAAGTTCTCAGTCACAGCCACCTGTTGCCAGAGTGAATATTGAGGCTCATCAATCCAGTCTGCCAGACATGGGAGACCGGCAATCTGAATTTTATCCTGAACAGCCTGTTGCTTTAACTGACGCGCACAATCTTCAAGGAAGTACTCGCCCTCAGCCAGAATCTGGGCAGACAGCCATTTTGCCAGAAACTTTTCGATCAGGCTGGCATGTGCCTTGCCTGCATCATTGAGCTTAAGTACATGCATCAGCTGGACCGCATCACTCTTGCTATTCGGGTTGGCTTTGGTCAGTAATTGGCTCAGGTTTTTCTGTTCTGAATGTAGCACCTGAATTTCAGATTTGAGCTGCATCAAGCGCTGTTGTTGGGTCGCCTGCTCTTCCTGAATCTGCTCGAATTGAGTTCTTAAATCTGTTAATTGAATTTCATAGCCAACGATTTGCTGTTCAGCTTGGGCTTTATCTGTCTGATACTGCTCCAGCTCATCTTGCTGCGCCTGTTGCTGAATCTGTGTGCTTTGCTGTTGTAGCGTCTGTTTCTGCTGTTCAATCCGTTCAATATTCTTTGCCAGTTGCTCGCTTTGAGCCAGCATTTGCAATTTACGCTGTTGCTGCTGTTCGACCTGAGTTTTAATCTGTGCGAATTGCGCTGTAATTGTACTCTGCTGGGATTTGAGCTCACTCAGATTCTGACTATGCGTCTGACTCTGGCCATCTTGTTGCTGCAATTGTGCCTGCTGATCTTCAAATTGCTGCTGTAAAGTATCGAGTTGCAGTTCAATCAACTGCAAACGCTCTTTGGTCTGGGCTTTTTGCTGTTCCAGTTTAACCAGACTTGTAGAATTCTGCTCCAGCAAAGACTGCTTTTGCTGCAGTGTCATTTCCAGTTCAGCCAGTTTTTTCTCGGCCTGTTGCCATTCGCTTTGCAAAGGGGTGGATTGCTGAATCAGACGCTGGAACAGTTCACTGGTACTGCCTAAATCATGTTCTACGGTAGTCAGTTCAGAACGCACCAGCTTAAACTTTTCCCCGAGCGTATTCATCTCAAGGGTATATTCTTCCTGTAAGCGCTGGCTCTGCTCACATTGAAAAGACAGAATTTCAATCTTGATCGTACGGATCTGCCCTTCCAGTTCTTTATATTGAATCGCACTTTCCGACTGACGTTTCAGGGTTTTTAGCTGGGATTTCAGTTCAGAAGCAATATCTTCCAGACGCGACAGGTTTTGTGTGGTGTGATCCAGATGCAGCATGGTTTCACGGCGACGCGCCTGATAGCGCGATACCCCAGCCGCTTCTTCGATATAAACCCGCATTTCATCTGGCTTGGCATCCACCAGACGGTTGATCATGCCCTGCTCGATAATCGCATAGGAACGCGGACCCAAACCGGTGCCAAGGAAAATATCGGTAATATCACGACGACGGCATTTGCTGCCATTCAGGAAATATTCGGACTTGCCATCGCGGTTGACCTGCCGGCGTACCGCCAGTTCATTATAGGCATTATAGGCACCGCCGAGCTTGCCATAAGTATTGTCAAAGCGCAGTTCCACACTGGCCATACCGACCGGTTTACGCTTGGCAGTTCCGGTAAAGATGACATCCTGCATGCTGCCACCACGCAACTGACGCGCACTGGACTCGCCCATGACCCAGCGTATGGCATCAATGACATTGGATTTACCACAACCATTTGGTCCCACGACCGCAGTACGATTATCTTTAAAATGTAAGGTGGTACTGTCGGCAAAAGATTTAAAGCCTGAAAGTTTTAAACTGCTTAAACGCATAATGTCCTGATTTAACGTCGTGAGCGTCTGGCCCACGCGAGTTCAATTTGTTTCATCCGTGTCAGAGATTCCAACACAAGGTTGCGCAAGTGTCGACAAAAATCTTCCATAAATAAAGTGGCCTGATGGGTTTTTCGTATCAAAATTGCTTCAGTGACCAGTTTAAATAAGTCAAAAGATTCTTGTAACTCGCGTCTGGAAATATTCAGGGTCAGAAAATAGCTCCGACGTAAAGATGGCAGCAGTTCCTGATAGTAGCGCATCAGATAAGGATTCCCCACCATCTCATGCTGCTGGGCCATGCCCTGAAAGATCAAATCATAAAACTTTTCAGTGTGTCCTTGGCGGGTTTCTGCTTCTAATTGCTCTAATAATAGCTGAATGCGCTCAGCTTCATGCACCCGCCAGGTCTCCGCCATGCGATGCACCATCTGCCCGAGCAATAACGAGGTCATGTCAAATAAGGCACGCACCTGCAAGGCCGACATTTCTGAAACAATTGCTCCCCGGCGTGGAAAAATTTCAATCAGTTGGGTGCGTTCCAGCAACAACAGTGCTTCACGAACCGAACCCCGGCTGACATCAAGCTCCGAGGCAATCCTAAGTTCCTGTATACGTTCGCCTTCGACCAGTTCACCGCGAATAATTTGTTCGCTAATATGCTTGGCAATCTGCTCAGACAAACTTTGCGCTTGTTCTAATGGCATACCGTTCCTGTGTTTATTTTTATGAATAATGGTTTAACCCTTTATTTGGGCTATGTTGCTATTAAACGGCTTTTTTTTAATGATTACTTTGACATTGTCAGACAATCTTGTGTCTATATAGCCAACTCCCACTTACAAAAAAGGAGAATAGTGATCTATTCTCCTGCAGCGACGCATTGATTTAACCTGAACATTTGAATCAGGCAATGAAACCCTGATAAATAAAATACAGGCCGACGGTAGTCAGCAAGGCCGCAAAACATTTTTTCAATACAGCCGGTGAAAGCAGATGTGCCACTTTTGCGCCCAGTTTCGCAGTGAAAAAGCTCATCGTGCTGATACCGAGAAACGCATAAATATGAATATAACCGATAGTATTTGGTACGGTGACCTGCGCCTGTTTACCAAACCACATAAAACCTAATGCACCCGCGATTGCAATTGGCAAGCCACAAGCGGCAGAGGTCGCTACTGCTTTTTGCATGACAACCCCACAGCGATTCAGAAATGGGACCGTCAAACTGCCCCCGCCAATTCCAAAAATGGCCGATGCCACACCGATCCCGCCACCCGCAGCAATTTGCAGCGGTGTTGAAGGTAATTTTTGGTTTGGATCGACCTGAATATTGGCACCTTTAAACATTCGAAACGCTACCCAGACCGCAAAGAACCCGATTAACAATTGCAAACCTCGACCAGATAAATAATCGGCAATCCCCGCACCCACAAATGACCCTATCACCAGACCTGGCGCCAGATTACGAAACACAGGCCACAGCACTGCCCCTCGTTGATGATGTGCCATGACCGAGCTGATAGAAGTCACAATAATCGTCGCCAGGGAAGTACCCACCGCCATATGCATAATCACGCTAGGATCGTACTGAAGCTGGGTAAAAACAATGTAGAGGATGGGTACAATGATCAGACCTCCACCGACTCCAAACAGGCCTGCGGCGAATCCGGCAATTGCACCAATCAATAAATATATGATTAACTCCATAACGATATTTACCACGTTTAGATTCAAATGGATGTAGAAACTCGTGAACTGCAACAACGATTAAGCGATGCAGGCCAACTCCCGGAAGTATTACTCATCAAACCGATTACCACATCGACCAATGATGATGTGCGCGAATTGGCAACGAAAGGGGTACAGCAGGTTCTGGTATGCAGTCATGTGCAGACCCACGGCCGTGGACAGCGTCAACGTCAGTGGATATCACCTGAAGGGAACATCTATTTAAGCACATTGCTGCATACACAAAAACCCATTGATGGTCGTCTGGCGCTAGAAATTGCGTTAAATATCTTGCAAATGCCAAGCCTAAAAGGCCTGGAATTACAGGTGAAATGGCCGAATGACCTGTACAGCCTGCATGGAAAATGGGGGGGTATTCTGGTCGAGCCAGTTTCAACCACGCAGGTGGTGGTCGGGGTCGGGCTAAATATTGATCCTCTGCCCACCAACCTTCCAGACCAGCTGGTCAGTTCCCTGAGCGAGCTGGGTTTATCCTGCACCTCAAGAGTCGAACTGATTGCCCAGTTATATCTGGCGATTCAACAAGCCGGGCAATGGTTTAATTATGGCAGTCAAAATCTGGCGGCGCGTTTCAATCGATCGGCTGCATTTATGCAACAAACAGTTGAATTTACCGATGTGCAAGGGCAATATTCCGGTACTTTTCTCGGAATTCAGGATGATGGTGCAGTCAAGATTTTGACCGATCAAGGAATCCAGACTTTTTATCAGGGACAGCTCCGCCTTCAACACGGTGGATGAACAGGCATACAGCAATGAAAAAATTATGGTTGGATATTGGCAATACCAGGCTGAAATACTGGATTACCGAGCATGATCAGATTATTGAACAGGCAGCGGAATTACATTTACAGTCTCCTGCCGATTTATTACTGGGCCTAATCCAGCATTTTAAAACACTGGGCTTGCATCAGGTGGGTCTATCCTCGGTCCAGGATAAAATCAATAATGAGCGTATTCTCAGCATTTTAGAAAGTCTGCATATTCCAGTGATTTTTGCTCAGGTACAGGCGGAATATGCTGGTCTGATCTGTGGCTATGATGAACCTTCTCAGCTGGGCATTGACCGCTGGTTACAGGTACTTGCAGTGGCGACTCAAGCGCATAAAAATTACTGTGTAATTAGTTGTGGTACGGCACTGACCATTGATCTGGCGCAAGGACAACAACATTTGGGTGGATTTATTCTGCCGAATCTGTACTTGCAACGCGATGCACTGATTCAGAATACCAAAGGCATTAAAATTCCGGAGGGTGCTTTTTCTGAACTTAATCCTGGCCGCAATACCTTGGATGCTGTACATCATGGCATTCTGCTGGGCCTGCTCAGCACCATTGAAAAAGTCCTGTATGATTTCCCAGCACAGCTGGTTTTAACCGGTGGAGATGCTCCACTGTTTGCGCAGCATCTCAGCCATCACCATCCCCAGATTGAACCTGATCTTTTACTTAAAGGCCTGCAGCATTTTGCAGCTCATTTGCCAGACACTGTTTGATAATATCCAGCAATTGAGGGAATTCGGAAAAGCCATCAGATTTATTAAAATGCCCGGCTTTTTTGATCTCAAAAATTTGTGCATTCAAGCTATGGGCTAAACGCAAGGAAATCGGTGCAGGCACATAGGGATCATTACTGGAAATCAGCATCACCGCACGTTTATAGCTATAGGGCAAGTTTTTCAGATCAAGTCGCACAGCCTGCAGTATTTTATTCAGTTCTGACCATGCCACCAAGGGTGTATCAAAGGCTGAGACCAGAATGATGCCGCCAATCTTGCGTTGCTGCTGAATATAATGTTCCTGTAAAAAGTTTAAAACACTGACGCAACTCAGGCCATGTGCAACTAAAAAGGTATGTTCATCCATGTGCGGAATGTGCAGTTTCAGATTCTGCTGCCACTCTTCTAAATCAGGCTGAAAAGGGTTGGCCAGCATAATCCGCTTGGACTCAAAACCGGCATTTTTAAGCTGGCGACTGAGCCAAGGGTACCAGTGATCATTGGAGGTCGCCTGATAATCCGGCACGATATAGACTTTTTTTATTATATTTTTCATAGTGCATTACTTATAATTATTGAACGCAAACGGCGTCGATAAAAATCAGTTTTAAACAGTCTGGAGATGGAATTCAAGTACCTTTTTGAACACCATCTCATGTTGAGTTTTAAAATTTAGCGAATACAATAACATGCCTAAATTTAAGATTTAATCAGATAAGGCTCGATTACTTTCCAGAGCTCCGGCAGATCAGTACAGCCTTGTGAATCAATAAAATGTCCGTGATGCTTGGCATTCACCACAATCGCATCCAGGCTGTCCGCCTGTTCCAGACTAAATTCTGGTGCAACTCGGTCATCTCCTTCGGAGTAAATCACCACACGCTCTGCAACCTGTTGTTTGAGTAAATCAAAATCGATATCCGCGGCATCAATAAAAGGGTTTACTTCATCCAGACGACCCAGCCGGCCATTAAATCCTGCGATCAATACCAGTTGCTGAATTTTCTGCTGTTTTAATTCTCTGGATAGGTAATGTAATGCGGCTACAGTTCCCAAGCTATGTGCAATAAAAATACTGTCCTCATCAATTGCATCAATCTGTTCACGCATTTGCTGATCCCAAGTGTCCAGTGTCGGTGTAGTTGATGGATCCAGCCGGAGGACTTTTAAACTGACATTTTCCTGTTGGGCTTTTTCCTGAATCCATGGGTACCAGTTTTCTTCCGGGCTTGCAGTATAACCATGTACGACAATTACTTGGTTCATTTGAAATTTCTCTTTATTTTGTGCTGATATTCCCGAGTCTGCCTGATTAGATTTTTATTTTGGGTAAGTAAATGTTGTTTTGTTTAAACCAGTTTGACCATCTATTCGCAATAAAAAAAAGGCGCATATTGCGCCTTTTTTAAAACAAAACTTATTTCTTGTCGTTGCCGCCGAACAATGGTCCCATACCACCGCCGCCGCCAAACTGTTTCTGCAGACCGCCGAGTGATTTCATCATTTTTGCCATACCGGATGGATTGGCAAATTTTTTCATCATCTTGGCCATCTGCGCATGTTGCTTGATCAGCTTGTTGACTTCTGCCACTTCCATACCACAACCTGCTGCGATACGTTTTTTACGGCTTGGGTTCATCAAGTCTGGATTACGGCGCTCTTTCAGGGTCATCGACTGGATAATCGCTTCCATTTTCTTGACCTGCTTTTCAGGATTGGCTTGCGCCAACGCATCTTGCAGACCGGCATTGCTCATGCCAGGAAGTTTGTCCAGGAAGCCCATCATGCCGCCCATTTTGTTCATCTGCTCAAACTGCATCAGCATGTCTTCAAAGTTGAAGCTGCCGCCTTTTTGCAGTTTTTTCGCCATTTTTTCGGCTTTTTCTTTGTCGACCTTGCGTTCAAGTTCTTCGACCAAAGAAAGTACATCACCCATACCGAGAATACGCTGTGCAACACGCTCAGGATGGAATGGCTCCAAGGCATCGAGTTTCTCACCCATACCCAAGAATTTGATTGGCTTGCCGGTAATCGCGCGTACTGAAAGCGCTGCACCACCGCGCGCATCACCATCAGTTTTGGTCAGGATCACACCAGTTAAAGGCAAGGCATCGTTGAATGCTTTCGCGGTGTTTGCCGCATCCTGACCGGTCATGGCATCGACCACGAACAGGGTTTCAGTCGGGTTTATCGCAGCATGCAGCTCTTTGATTTCACCCATCATGTCATCATCGATATGCAAACGGCCTGCCGTATCGACAATCAGCACATCGGCAAACTGGATTTTTGCCTGTTCAATCGCACGATTGACAATCGTAATTGGTTTTTCGTCTGCGCTGGATTCCAGGAAAATCGCACCGACTTCACCCGCGACAGTCTGTAGTTGTTTGATCGCAGCCGGACGATATACGTCGGCAGAGACCATCGCTACTTTTTTCTTTTGACGTTCTTGTAAGAAGCGTGCAAGTTTCGCTGCAGTTGTTGTTTTACCTGCACCCTGCAAGCCTGCAAGTAGGACAACCACAGGTGGTTTTGCAGCGAGGTCGAGGCTTTCATTGGCCTCGCCCATCATTTTGGTCAATTCGTCATGAACGATTTTGACAAAAGCCTGCCCAGGAGATAACTGAGTCATCACTTCCTGGCCCAATGCTTCTTCCTTAACTTTCGCGATGAATTCACGAGTTACAGGTAACGCAACATCGGCCTCAAGAAGCGCCATACGCACTTCACGTAACGTATCTTTAATATTGTCTTCGGTTAGCTGCCCTGAGCCAGTAACATTTCTTAAACTCTGCGTGAGTCGTTCTGTTAAGGTATCAAACATTGCAAAATCCGCTTAAAATAGCCATGAGCAAAAAATTGTTTCTTAAAATAGAAAATTTATGCATAGAATGCTATAGGATACTGTAGTTCGCAGCGAATTTATATAAATGAATATTCATCACCCTTAAAAAGGTTTGACATGGTTAGCCTCCCCTTGGTTTATACGATCTTAGCATTAGTCGCTTATACCGCTTCTTTCTGGTATCTGTTCATTCATTTAATGTCTAAACGTACTCCTAATCAATGGTTTGTTTCGCTAACTGCACTGCTTGGACTGAGCCTGCATGCACTGGTGTTATATGGTGATATGCATACTCCGCTAGGCATCAATTATGATGTCTTTTCCCTGTTTTCTTTTACCTCGGGTTTGATGCTGCTGCTCAGTATTATTTACAGTACTTATCGTCCGATTATTGCCCTGAACCTGATCGGGATTCCAGTGGCTGCCACAGGTTTGATCCTCGGTTTTGTCTTTACCCAGCCAGCTAAAATTATTATTCAGAACTCTCTAGGCTTGGACATTCATATTATTTTGTCTTTGTCTGCTTATGCAGTATTGCTCATGGCAACCATTCAGGCTGTAATTTTACGTTTTCAGGATCGTGAGCTGAAAAAGAAGCACAAACGCCGGGTTTGGGTCAGTTTGCTACCCTCTTATCAAGACATGGAATCACTGCTGTTTGATATGCTGATGACCGGTTTTGTTTTACTTACCCTCGCTTTGGGCTTTGGCTTCTTTACCATCGACAATTTCTTTGCTCAGCATCTGGCACATAAAACTGCGTTCAGTATTATTTCCTGGCTGGTTTATGGTTCACTATTAATCGGACACTGGAAGTTTGGCTGGCGTGGCCAGAAAGCCGTGCGCTTTACCCTGCTCGGTTTTGGCTTGCTGGCACTGGGTTTTATTGGGTCTAAATTTGTGCTGGAAATGATTCTAGGGCGATAATTCTGAGCCTTGAAATATTCAATTCATTGTCCAATAAACAGGCTTTAGCTTGAATATTCTTTAAACGGTGATACGCCCCACACGCACCGACAATGGCCAGCGAATCACTCTAGGCAATTCTGGATCTTCCCATTCTGGCAATAAGGCATCTGCCAGTACGTTCAGTGGATTATGTCCGAGTGCTTTAGTGGCAGCTTTCACGGCTGACCAGGTACTCATATAACCTATTAACTGATAAAAGTTCCATTCAACCTCTAATACAGGTGGCTCAATCGAAATTTCCTGAAATGGAAATGGTAGATTTTTATATCCTTCATCTACATGGCGACGTTCAGGCGGCCAGTACGGTACAAGCGTGACTTCATAAAAATGCTTAAAATAATGATTCAGATGCGGCTCATCCACACTGAACACGCCATAGCTAATTAAAGCCAGAATGACATTGGGCCGGGCAATACGGCGAACTTCTGCGTAGAATTTTTCCAGATCGAGCCAATGCGCTGCTTGAGCCACTGAAATCAGATCAATACTCTGGTCAGCACACGGGATCTCTTCAGCGAATGCCTGACCATACTGAATTTTTGGATGTGGTTTGGCCTGGGCAAGCTGTTCACTACTCGCATCAATCGCCATCACCTGATCAAAGTAATTCGCCAAAACTTCTGAAAGCTGTCCAGAACCACAGCCGACATCTACAGCCAATTTGGTACTTGGTGATAGCTCTGCCAATAGCTTTCCCAATGCATCCGGATAATGCGGACGAAACAAGGCATAATCCTGTGATTGCTGGGAGAAATGATCCTTGAAATGAGGCTGTTCCATACTGCCACCTGATATATTTATGATTCTTTTCAATATAGCTATTCATCTTTAAAACTCTATTATTTTATTGTGCCGAAGACAGCTGCTTTATTAATATCTCCTAAATCCCTTCTCACCCTCTCTCCCCTTTATGAAGCGTGAAATTTAGACTACCTGGACATTCAGGCTAAAAAAACGTATAACACCGTTTTAAATTTACAGGTGTGCACCGTTGAAACTTGTGCTTGCTCCCATGGAAGGCTTAACCGATCCGATTATGCGTGATGTACTAACATCCGTAGGTAGCTTTGACTGGTGTGTGACCGAGTTTATCCGTGTCACCGATTCCATTCTGCCCGACCATATTTATCACACATACTGTCCAGAACTGTTGAATGATGGCAAGACGGCGGCAGGTACACCGGTACATGTGCAGTTTCTGGGAAATAATCCGGAGATGCTGGCAGTGAATGCCGCCAAAGTGGCAGCCATGGGCGCACCGGCAATTGACATGAATTTTGGTTGTCCGGCCAAAACCGTGAATCGTCATCGCGGCGGCTCAATCCTTTTAGATGAACCCGAGGTCGTACATGAGCTGGTTAAAGCCGTGCGTGATGCCGTTCCTGCGCATATTCCAGTTTCCGCCAAAATGCGTCTGGGTTATATGGACCGCAATTTTATGCTGGAAAATGCGCATGCCATTGAAGATGCAGGAGCTTCATGGGTTACGGTACATGCACGTACTAAGGCCGATGGCTACACTCCGCCAGCATTCTGGGACCAACTACAACCGATTCGTGAAGCACTCAAGATCAATGTGATCGCCAATGGTGAAATCTGGAACAATGCCGATGCCAAACATTGCCGTCTGGAATCTGGTTGCGAAGACCTGATGATTGGCCGTGGTGCAGTAACCACACCCGACCTGACCCAATGTATCCGTCAAAATTCGGATGCACCTTTGATGAACTGGAATGAACTGCTGCAACTGCAAATTCGTTTTATCAACGGCCCAGCCAAAACTGAGATCGGTATGGTCGGTCGTTACAAGCAATGGCTCGGCATGATGTCGAAACATTATCCTGAAGCCAAAGCATTATGGGATGAAGTAAAACGAATTAAAGTTCTAGCCGAAATTACCAAAAAACTGAAAGCTTCAAATATTTAAAACCCAAAAGCCTTTGAATCATTCAAAGGCTTTTTTATGGGCTCATAAAAGCTTATGACTGCTTACGCTGCTTTAAACTTTCTACGTGATCCCGATTGGTTTTCCAAGATTTTTCTAAAACTTCTTTTTCTAGCCGCAGTTGTATCCGTTTTAATTTCATTTCAGAAATCATCTGCTGATCAAAACTTTTCACATAGTCGGTCCAGCCTGCCCCCCGAAATACATGATTTGGCATCGGGGTTTTAAACACGGCATCCGGCATAAATACAATCACAAAATGCAATAGATCTGGTTCCAAAATATCTGCTAACAGCTGCTCCAATACTTTGATGTGCTTATAGTTCTGATGAATCGGATTCTGAAATTTATAACTGTTTCTATAGATTTTCTGGGTCCAGGTTTTTTGTCGCTCGTTTCCAAATATCCAGCCTTTATAGTTTTTGGTCTCAATCACAAATATTCCGTAAGGACTTAATAACAGATGATCGATCTGCGTGGTCGCGCCCATTCCGTCTGGAAGAGTCAAATCATTGAGCAGAATATATTGAGGATCTTTTAAATACAGTTTGACATGAGCAGCAACCGCAAATTCTCCTAATTTCCCTTTTAAAAATGGCTTGAATAATTTAAAAATCATCACGCCAAAGAAAAGCAGAAGAATCCACCCTAAGCTGGACCAGAGTGGACTTAATAGCTGTATCGTAGAATGCTCCATATTCTAATTTTCATTTATTTTAAGTATTTAAATATTAATGCGTTCGCTCAATATTTAATAGGATTTCTTTTTTATCCAAACCACCGGCAAATCCTACCAGCTTGCCACTGCGACCAATCACCCGATGACAGGGTGCAATAATCGAAATCGGGTTTTTGCCATTGGCTGCACCCACGGCACGTACCGCCTTGATATTACCCACCTGTTCAGCAATGTCGCGATAGCTTCGTGTTTGTCCGTAGGGAATATTCAGTAGAGCCTGCCAGACTTTTTTCTGAAAATCAGTACCGGCAAAGTCCAAAGGCAGGTCAAAAACATTGCGCTGACCAGCAAAATATTCCTGAAGCTGACGTCTGGTTTCAATCAATACCGGGTGCTGCGGATTTTCAACCAGGGGCGCCAGTTTCACCCGATTCGGCTGTTCACAATCCCAAAGCACAGCTACCAGCGCGGTTTTATTCGCGACCAGTCGTAACTGTCCTACCGGAGAATCCATATAGAGATAACTTAAGTTCATGATGGCGCCCTGTCCCAATCACTATAGTTCATTTTCTATATTAACCCAGTTCACCGAGATAGACAGAAACAAATTATGAAGAGGATACTTTCATCAAAACCAGACCGGAAATGATGAGTACAGCAGCCAGCATACGCAAGGCAGAAGCAGGTTCACCCAGAACCCAAATACCGATGAGAAATGAACCCACTGCACCAATCCCGGTCCAGATCGTATAGGCTGTACCTAGCGGCAAAGTACGCATCGCATAAGCCAGCAAAGCAAAACTCAGCACCATGAAAACAATGGTAATGATACTGGGGGTTAAACGAGTAAAACCTTCAGACAGCTTCATCGAATAAGCCCAAACGATTTCAAAAATACCTGCAAGAATAAGTACGATCCAGGCCATGCAGCCCTCCTCCTTTTATATAAGAATCAGGCCGTCCTGACGATTTTTCCTGTAAATTTTGCACTGCAATCCACAAGGGAGGTCGTTCCTCCTCAATATCCAGATATAGAAATTTTATTAATTCGCGTGCTAACAATGTGGTCATTGTTACAAAACATGCCTTTTAGAGATACAAATTAACTTTGTCTTACTCAAGTCTTCACGACATTCTTATCTGCTCTGGTTATGGTAGAGACTAAAAATGGTAAGTTAGTATAGTTCCATACTCGGGCAGTTGAATTAATAACAATTAAATGAGAGTTGCTCAGAATGTTAAGTTATACACATTAATTAAATTCAAACATTTTAGGGATAAATTACATGATTAAACATAAATTCGTGAGAGATTGATCATTTTTTACTTGGTTGAATTATTAACTCTTGATTAACAAATAACCACCAAACATAAGGGTTATATGTAATAAAAAGAACCCAATTTGAGTTCTTTTTATACAAATATTGTCTAAATTGCAATCAACCACGGTACAAATGATTACATTTTATGCAACATATCCATATGGTTATCAACATAGATATCTACACACTTATCCATAAAGTTATCCACATATTTATGCGCATCTGATGTTTTAGCGATTAGAGTTGAATCTGCCCTACTCTGGCTAACTCTGCACGCATTTCATCAATCACAGCTTTATAATCTGGCTTGCCAAAAATAGCTGAACCTGCCACAAACATATCGGCGCCCGCTTCAGCAATTTCACGAATATTACTCGGCGTAACACCACCATCGACTTCCAGACGAATATCACGACCTGAAGCATCGATCAGTTGACGTGCCTGACGCAATTTATCCAAAGTCATTGGAATAAATTTCTGTCCACCAAAGCCCGGGTTTACACTCATGAGCAGGATTTGATCGACTTTATCCAGTACATAGTCCAGATAATGCAGTGGCGTTGCCGGATTAAATACCAAGCCCGCTTTGGCACCACCCGACTTGATCAACTGTAAAGAACGGTCAATATGATCAGAAGCTTCCGGATGGAAAGTAATGATGTCGGCACCCGCTTCGAGAAAATCCCCGATCATGCGATCTACCGGCTTAACCATCAAATGCACATCAATGGGTGCTTTGATGCTATATTTTTTCAAAGCCTTACACACGCCAGCACCAAAAGTCAGATTCGGCACGTAATGGTTATCCATAACATCAAAATGGACAACGTCTGCACCTGCGTCCAACACGTTCTCGACTTCTTCGCCTAGACGGGCAAAGTCAGCAGACAAAATAGAAGGGGCAATTAAATAAGACTTGGACATGGAGAACCTGGCTCGTTGAAATTGGATTTTTCCCATTATATCAAATCCGCTCCGGCTACTGTGACTTCGATGTTGCAAGAATAAAACGCTATGTAACGCTTTGCGGCTTATGATTCCACCCATGACTGGTTTAAAGTACAGGGGAATGATTACAAGTATAGAAGATCAATGAAGAAAAGTACTGCCCATATCCAGACACAACAAGCCTCACGCGTTGCCAAACGCCTGGCCAATCACTGGAAACATAAATTCAATATTGATGAAAATGAATCAGCTTTTCTGATTCATTTTCCAAGTGCGGAAGTGAACCTGGCGCCAGAAGCAGAGCATCTTACTGTAACGATTCAAAGTAACGATGACGCTACTGATCTGAATAAACTTGAAAATGTTGTGCTGGATCATCTAATCCGTATGGGCCAAGAACCACTGGAAGCAAATTGGCAACGTGATTAACTCAATCACGACTGACTGCTTGCTTAGACATTTTTGCATCAAAGGCATGAATACGCTCGATACGTTCCTGTTCTTCGGGATGCGTATTCAGCCATTTTTCAAGTTCAATCTGAATTACCAGCTCATCTTTTTTCGGCTGTGATAAACGCAGGTTTTCCACCCGTTGCAAGAAATTGGATAAATGAATACTGGAAATGCCGCGTCCGTGTAAATGTTTCATGGCATAGTCGTCTGCATCATATTCCAGATGTTTTGAATAATCAGCATCACTTAACTTCACTGCAGCTGCAGTGAGCATACTGCTGCCATCCTGGAAAATCATTTCCCATGCCATCGCGACACTGGATGCTGCAATCAGCTTTTGCATGGCATGCTGGCGTACAATATGACCTTGTTCATGCGCCAGTACTGCAAGTACCTCTTCTTCATTTTCTGCGATCGCCACCAATTCATCCGTGACTAAAATAGTATTGTTCGGAATCGCCAAGGCATTGGCGCCCAGCTCTTTACCTTTACGGAAAATCAGTTTAGCAGGCGCATGCGGATTTTCAGCAATTTCCTGTTGAAAACGCTGACGTATGCGACTTTGATAATCAGCACTTAAAGCAGACACTTCCGTTCTTTTCACCAAATTTTGTTCAGTAACATCACCAATGCGCTGTACCGTATTGTCTGGTACCCAGGCTGCAACTTGTTTGGCACCCCACGGAATCACCCATTTCACGACACTAAAGATCATGACCAAAGCCAATACTAGCAAGGTGAGCAACTGCGCAGGCGAGCGCTCCAATTGCCATATTGCTTCATAAATAGCTTTTTGTGGTTTGGCAAACCAATGTGGTACACGGCCAATAAACTCAATACGTGCATCATTCGGAAGTTCTACAATCGCAGGTCGACGGCCCACAGCACCAATAAAAGCCATCATTTTATAAGGAATCTCTACATCCCGGTTTTCGTCATCGATATAACTTAATTGAATGAGGTGCTGATCAAGGGGGCGGATTAAAGCGGGATGTGCTATTGCAGAGCTACCATCATAATAAAGCACTTCAACAGGTCTTTTTTGCATGATGATTTCCCCTACAATGATGCATCAAAATCAAACATAGAACTGAATTCAGCTGCCAGGGAATTAGGGTCAGGCTGCAACATATTTTGTAATTCGTTAGGGTCATCCAAGACAAAGAGTTCCAACATACTGGTTTTATATTGATAAAAACGGATGTCGGCCCATGCGGATAACAGGCCCAAACTGATAATTTTTAATACCCAGTTTGACAAAACAATCCATGCATAACGCCATGGATTGGCACGTGTTTTAAAAAAATTCTCCCCTAGAAACAGATTGTTCCATGTGGTGATATAGATCCGTGCCAACATGATCGGTAAGATAAAAATCAGGCCAATGACCCACAGCAATAATAAAATCACAATCAACAAGTCATGTTCTGAGTTTGACGATTGACTTGCATCAATCAGGGCCACCATCGCAAAGCTAAAAGCCAGCATCAACAGTAAAGGTCGATAGACAGCCGACATATAGTTTTTGTGGGTAGCGTTCAAGCGAAATTTAAATTGTCCCAATTGTAAATGATCGAAGCAATAATGCTTATAGAGCCAAATTAAACGAGGTAGCAAAATAAATATACTTAAGAGAGTCTTGATTACCTCGACACTCAATAAGCGATATAAATATTTGTTTTCACCATAGAAATAAAAACGTGTATTGCCAAATTTGGTGTTGCGACTCCTAAATTTAAGCGTCAGGCGAAACAACCACGGTACCGCCATATACAACATGCCCAAGCCCAGAGTGGCCAACAACACCGAGTAGTTCGACACCATCAAGAACACTATATAAATTTCCAGGGCTAAAAGCCGGCCAAGAAAAATCTTGCTGGGTAAACCGGTAAAATCAAAGCGACGCTGCAAAAATTCGGTATTGCCATAAAAATAACGCTGACGACGCGATTTCGCCCAAGGTGAATACAAGGTCAAGGTCAATACCGTCAATAAAATATTACTCAACCAGATACCAAAATATTCCGAGGTACTACCATGAAACTTGAATTCATATCGCTGATATTTCGGTCTGACCGAAGGCGTGGCTTCAGTCGAAAAACTTGAAGCAGCTGAAAATAATGGCTCACTGACACGAATACCGCCTGCTGTCTGCTGCATGACGACCCCAATTTTTTATACTTTTATACACCTGATATTAAAAGAAAAACCCCCAGAATGTAAAAACATTTTGGAGGTTTTTTAATCTTTTTAGCGCTATTACATCTTTGCAATACCGATTTAAGGATTTAACTGCACGGCATGGAATTGCAAATGGTCATCTACAAAACTTTGAATAAAGTAATACCCATGATCATAGCCCTGATGTTCACGCAAAGTTAAGGGCTGGTTCACGGTATCACAAGCCTGCTGAAACAAGGCTGGATTGAGCTGACTATAAAACTGGTCTGAGAACCCCTGATCAATCAGGATATCATTGAACAATGCGCCTTTCTCCTGAACCAAAGCGGTCGCATCATGCTTGAGCCATTCTTCACGGTTTTCACCCAGATAATTCGAGAACGCCTTGTCGCCCCACGGGCACTGGCTTGGCGCACAAATGGGTGCAAAGGCTGAAACAGATTTGAATTTTTCCGGATATTTAAATGCCAGGGTCAAGGCGCCATGCCCACCCATAGAGTGGCCAAAGATGCCGATTTTACTGGAATGGATCACGAATTCCTCAGTGACCAGTGCATAGAGCTCATCCACAATGAAGCTTTCCATCTGGTAATGTTCAGCCCACGGCTCCTGGGTTGCATTGATATAGAAACCCGCACCCTGACCAATATCCCAGTTGTCGCCTTCTGCCACGCCTTCACCACGTGGTGAGGTATCCGGTGTGATTAAAATTAACCCCAATTGTGATGCCAGGCGCTGGGCATGTGCCTTGATGGCAAAGGTTTCTTCAGTACAGGTCAAACCTGCCAGATAGAATAATGCCGGACAGCTATGACCTTCCAAGGCTTGAGGCGGCAGATAAATTCCAAATTTAGTCGGGGTTTTAAGATAGCGCGAATCAAAACGATAAATCCGCTGTTCACCCTCAAAGCTTCTATTGTTCTGTATAAGTTCCATGGCTATTCCTTATTATTGCAGCCGATCTATTGGGGATATTGGGCTAGGGAAACTGTATCGTGGTGCTGTTCTGGGGAAATAAACGCTGCTCCAGTTGAGGCAACATCAATTCCATATTCTTGCCAATCACCCATTGCGGTTCTGAAGGTTCGAAGCCCTGGACTGCCTCCCATTTAGCTACCGTAGTTTTAGCCTGTTCAAAAGAGGCTTTTAGACTATTATTTTCACGCATGGCTTCATCAAATAATGCCCGGCCAAAATAGGTATAATCCGCTTCATTGGAACAGCCAAAAGACTGGCGGTCAGCTGCTGAGGCAGTGATAATCAGGGTATTATCATTCTGCAAGGCAGAAGCAAAACTGCCCGAGAAACAGGCTGAAATCACAATCACCCGCCAGCGGATTCCGGATGCATCCAAGGTATCACGCAACCATTTTGGATCGACTTGTGCCAGATCCAGCGGAGCATTTTCCATTTCGAACACATTTGGCAAACCGTGAGAAGTCATATATAAAAACAGCACATCACTTTCACGGTTCATCTGCTGCCCCATACGGCGCAATGCCAGTTCCATACTGGTTCTGGAAGCAATCGGTACGGTGGTACGTGTCGCCGGATGATTAACCAGGGCAATGGATCGGCCAAAAGTACCAAAACGGGTATCAAACTGTTCTTTAATCCGCTCGACTTCAGAATAGAATACATCCTGATAGCTGGCTCCAGCCACCCCCATGAAATACCAGTGCGACTGTGCAAATTCACCATATTCAATGTTTTCCAGCGCTTTGTTCAGCAGAACCGGCTGGGCATAGAATGCATCTTCAGCAAAACTTGGTGGAATTTCTTCAACTTTCCAGATGGGCTGATCTTTGACTGAAATCTGCCAGACTACAAGGGTAAACAAGGTCGCCAGCATGATCAGTGCACGTTCCCACCACGGCCATTTTAATTCACGCGAGATGACCCAGACCACTGCCAGACTTTGCCAGACAAACAGCATGACAAAGAGCGTTGGAATATAGTCATAGAGGATATATGGCAGGTAATCCAGATCACCCAGATACTGGATCAGGCACTGGAACAGCATGATATGGGTATCTAACACCAGCCATAATAGGGCCGGTACCAGCATCAGGCGTGGATTATTGACCCGTTGCGAAAGAAAAATACCAACAATCAGGGCAATAAAAGGCCATAGCGCATAACTGATCAGGCCTTGAGAGTTAAAATCTCCCATACGGCCTGAACTGAGCCAGCTAAATAAACTGTTGGCACAACCTCCCAAAATACCCCAGAACACCAGTTGCATGATGGATGGACGAACCAGCTGTAAAGAACGCCGAGATCCCAAAAATAACCACATCCCGGCAGTTTGGTTGCTTTTAAAATCGTGCCAAAAATTAATGGAGGGTTTAAAGTCGATCATAGGATGTCAAGGAGATAAGTGGTTCGCCAATGTGCTGAATAAGTTTATGCTTGATAAGCATTTAATCAATGTTAATTTTAAATATATAACAAATCTTTGCTTAATAAAGAAGCCATTCTCCTATTCAGCTACAAGTTCATGCTGAAAATACGCATCAAAGCGACAAGCATCACCTTGCCATTGATGATTAGGTTCTTTTCCGGCCAGAAATACCGCCAGACGCGGACGCTTGACCACGACACGCCTGCCAATTTTTTGTGCCAGTTCCAGAAGATTATCGCCCAGATCCATTTCACCATCTTCAGGCAATAACATATGTAACAGCTGCATCTGTTTTTTGACCTGTGCCTGTTTTTTGACTGCCTGCTGGTTTTGGTCACGCTGAGGGAACATCGGGTCAAGATAAACCACATCAACAATCTGCTGCTGCTCGGCCTGCTGTTTTAAATAATCGGCTGAATCTGAAAATACCAAATGAATCCGGGATACGACCTGACTCAGGAACGCATCCGACTGGGCACGTGTATGGCTATCTTCCAGCAAGGTGAATAAAATCGGATGCCGTTCAACCAGGGTGACTTTCGCGCCTAAATGTGCCATCAACAGACTGTCATGTCCCAAACCTGCAGTAGCATCAATCAGGCTCGGCTTCTCAGCTAAATTACAAGCGCGTGCAATCATTTCCGATTTTAAAGAAGCCCGTTTTAACCGTCCGGTTTCCGCTCGCCAGTCTGGTTGCATTTTCATACCATTGGCACATAACCAGAGTCCGTCAGCATCAACACAAAGGGCCAGTTCAGGATTTAAACGGAAAAAACGTGCATTGAGTTTTTCAACGTGTTCAATCTCGACCACTACCCCACGAACAGAAAGCACAGCCTTGAAGTGCTGTGCTTTCTCTTGATAGTCAGATTCGGCATATAAGCGAATCGTGCTTACCATAATTTCCAACCTGTATAGGCAAATAATAAAATCAGCAGACCTGAAACAATACGGTACCAGGCAAAGATCATAAAGTCGCGCTTGGCCACATATGCTACCAGCGCACGGATGAGTAACAATGCCGAAACGAAAGAAACCAGAAGCCCGACCGCAATTACGGTCCAGTCTTCAGTGGTATTTAGAACATCATAGCTTTGATAAAGATCGAGCAGGCCAGCACCAATAATCACCGGAATACCCAGAAAAAATGAGAACTCAGTTGCGGCCTTGCGTGATACGCCCAGGAACATCGCACCAATAATGGTCGCACCAGAACGAGACGTCCCCGGTATCAAGGACAAGACCTGAATCAGACCAATCCAGCACGCATCTTTAATGCTGAGCTCTTCAACTTCATGGACACGCACTTGAGGTGGATTCTTTTCAATCCAGATAATAATCAGACCACCAATAATCAGTCCCATGGCGATGGCAATATCATTGAACAGAAACTGCTTGACCGTTTGGCCAAAAGTCAGACCAATCAATACAATCGGGATAGATGCCAGAATCAGACCTATACCTAGACGGCGACCTTGTGGCTCACCACTGACAATCCCGGTCGCTGCTCCCCAAAGACGTGCCCAGTATTCATAAATAACTGCAGCAATTGCCCCCATCTGGATTGCGATGACAAATACATCACTCTTTTCCTTGGTCCAGAAATTCATTAATTCTGATGCCAAAATCAAATGGCCGGTACTGGAAATAGGCAAAAACTCGGTAATGCCTTCGACAACACCCATGAGAGCCGCTTTGAGTAGCAGTAAAAGATCCATGCTTTATCCTAGTTAATTATGCTTTACCTTGTTCTGGAATTTTTTTCCATGCGTTATCACGTAAATATACCGGTAATGCCAATTCTGCACTGACCCAGTTTTCGGTTTGTGCTGCTACACGTGCGATGCTGGCAATATCCTGTGCGGTCGCGTGCACATTTTTATAAATTGACGTTTCACTTTGTACCAGTTCAGCTCCTGAACCGACCGGAGTATACTTTACTGCCTGACGACCCTCAGCATAATTTAACAGTTGCTCATCATCGACCGGCTGCATAATTCCTTGGGTATCCAGTTGATAGCTCGCGATATAGACTTCGCTCATGCGAGCATCCAACACGGCAGACACTTCAGTCAACCCGTGTAAGCGGTAGGCGGCTTGAGCCAAAGCCTGCAAAGTCGACACCGGAATCACTGGCAAATCATTGGACCAGGCCAGAGCCTGAGTTACAGCAGCATTAATCCGCACACCACTAAATGAACCCGGACCACGACTAAAGGCAATCGCGGTCAAGTCAGCAATGTCCAGTCCAAGATCTCGCAGACCTTGTTCAATCATCGGAAGAATCGTTTGCGTTTGTGCCCTGGCGCGCGCATCAAGCTGAAAAAATAATTCTTGTGTATCATCGATTACAGAAACGGAACACTGCTCATTGGCAGTCTCCAATGCCAGCACTTTCATGCACAACCTTAATTCAGAGAATATAAAAACGCGCATATGATACTCCACTCATATCCGCTGCGCGAGATTTTCCCGAAACAGATACAAAAATGCCTAGAAAATCTAGGCTTATAATTCAGACTATAGAATAAAGAAAAGTACCCTAAAGTTGCACTTCTTCCAAGTCCTGAAAGTTTTGAAAATGCTCGGCATAATGCATGGCACTCATTTTCAGTTTTTGAATACTGTCATCATCCAGCGTTTTTACCACTTTACCGGGTGAGCCCATCACCACAGAATTGTCTGGAATCACCTTACCTTCAGGAATCAGAGCATTGGCACCAATAATACAATTCTTGCCAATCACGGCATGGTTCAGAATAACTGCCTGAATTCCGATCAGGCTATTATCGCCAATGGTACAGCCATGCAGCATGGCCTGATGGCCGATTGTCACATAATCACCAATGTGCATCTCAATGCCTGCATCCGTATGCAACACTGCATTTTCCTGCACATTGCTAAAGTCACCCAATTTAATTTTACTGTTATCTGCACGTACTACAGCCCCAAACCAGACACTGACTTGGCGCCCCAGTTCAACTTGTCCAATCACGGTTGCCGTTGGTGCCACCCAGCCATCCCAAGGCTGATGTGTAGCATTAGGGGTATAGTCCTTAAATTTATACAACATTGATAAAATCCTGTTCAATGGTTAAAAAAGTTTGGAGATTTAAAGGCCGGCGAATTCAGCAAAAATGGCCAGTCTTTCTTATAATCCAGTCCATACTGGAACAGAGAAATCAGCATACGTGCGGTCAATCCCCAGACCACTTCATTTTCTACCCGCATACTCGGAAAATATAAAGATTGCTGGGCAAAACGGACTTCATAGGGCGTGGGCGTCACTTCAAGCAAATGCTGCAATGAAGCAAAGAAAATCCGGTCAATTTCTGTTGGCTGTGGAATCAGTTGCACTTGCGGAGGAATCAACCCCACAATCGGCTTGACCAGCATACCATTTCGGGCTTTTTGCATGGGCAAATCACCCATTAAATGCACATCAAAGGGGTTCAATGCCGTTTCTTCATAGGCCTCTCTTAAAGCCACTACAATATTACTGGTATCTTGCGGATCACGCTTCCCCCCGGGAAATGAGACTTCTCCAGCATGATTATTCAAATAGGCTGAACGGCGTGTCAGCAATACTTTGGGGTCAGCTTCATCTGTAATTGCAATCAACACGGCAGCATGCGCAGATCGGATACGCCTGGAAAAACGTAATCTCTGCCGCAACCTTTGTGTCAATTCACATCCATCCATTCTTTCAGCCCTAGCAATGATCATAATTTCATCATAGCTGATTTTTGTCAGGACGGGAGAGAAATGATGCCAAATTTAGGTTTTTCAGTTATCCTGAGCTTACTTTTATCATTGATGATGAATATGAACTTCTGTGTGAATTGTGGACATAAAACCACAGCTAAAATTCCTTTGGGCGATCAGCAGATTCGCAGCGTGTGTGATTCATGCGGCTCTATTCATTATATTAATCCGAAAGTCATTTGTGGTGCTTTGGTCCTGTTCGAAAACAAGGTGCTGCTGTGCCGTCGTGCCATTGAACCACGTTACGGCTTATGGACGTTACCTGCCGGCTATATGGAACTGTTTGAAACCATGGAGCAAGGCGCGGCACGGGAAACCCGTGAAGAAGCTGAAGCTGAAGTAGACATTGAACAGCTGTACTGCATGTATAACATTCCGCGTATTGGTCAGATTTATGTACTGTTTAAAGCCAATCTGATTGATGGAAAATTTGGTGCGGGTGAAGAAACCATCGAAAGCCGTCTATTCGATGAAGCGGATATTCCCTGGACTGAACTTGCCTTCCCGAGTGTAGAACATACCCTCAGACATTATTTTGAAGACCGGAAAAATAATACTTTCCCAATGCATCTGGAAACCTTAGGCACACGTCTAGACCATACCGGCTAAATTCAGCATGCATAAAAAATCCCACACTAAGATGGGATTTTTTATTTTTAAAAATATTATTTGGCTTTGACTTGATAACAATCTGCCAGCTTAAACTCAACAGACCCACCATTTAGTTTAGCCAGTTGAGTATCTGCAGGCGTTAAATCCTTATTATTGTTATTATAAACTTTCTGAAAACTGGCATAGGTATTGGCCCACTGCACCTCTTCACCTACCGAATTCAGGAAAGTGACACGTCCAGTCTGGCCAACATTGCTATTCAATACATTAGACAAATTAAGCAATGCGCCACCGATCACAATCGAATCCTTTGGATCCGTTGAGGACTGGATACGCGAGTCAAGCCCAACCAATGCACCATTTAAGTTGCCAAACTTTTCATTGGCCAGAATCAGGCGCATTGATACCGCTTTATCGACAACAAATGCACGACCTAAAGTGCCAAGTCGGTATTGCTGTACACCGTTGATTAACAGGTTACTGCCTAATACATCTCCCTGGCAACCTGCTACCGGGTCAGTTGCCAAATTGCTGGCAGATTGCATATTGGTACGTACATCCCCATTACTGTCAATCACAATTCCCAAGGTAATTGGATTCACTGTGCTCTCGGTAAATTTAAACTCCAGATTGGCGTACATTGGGAAAATATAACTCTGCCCAGGTTCTACGTTCTCCGCTGTTCTAAAGATCTGACGATCCAGATAACTAATCGGGAAAATCTTGTAGAGGTCAAAGCTTCCAGCATAATTCTCATTATCAGCCGCTAAGCGCCATAAACCCAAGTTGGCTCGGTCAGAGGCATCTAGTACCGTTTTGTCAGTTACTTTTTTATAAAAAGCTTCATTACCTGCGATCACATAATCATTCAATAATTTGCCTTGGTACAGTTCAAGCGGATTACTAGAATTCGCCACATTCAGGCGATAAGGCGTAGTGATGGTTTTTCTGGTTGGGTGAATCCAGGAACTTTGTGGATCTGCAGTCATCTGTACCGGCTTCACCTTACGGATAAGCTGAGCATTAATGCCCCCCAAGGAAGATAAATTTTCTGTCGCCATTTTTAACTGTGTATCACGCCATTGCAGGCCACTACCAAAGGTATAGCCTTGGCGATCGGTAATCAGCATAAAATGGCCAAATAAATATTTGGTATTTTTATTTTTAATATCACATGGACTTAGGTTACAACCTACCAGTCCATCTGAACCCGACAGATTAGTACCAATTACACCTGAAGTTGAGAACAATGAAAACTCTGGCTGATACACGGCTGCATTGGCAATCGTTACCAGTTTTTTAACTGTGGCAAAAGCCACCTCATCAGTAATCTGGCTGACATCCACAAAATCTTTAATTTTCTTTTCAAAATCAGTATCAGTCAGGCTGATATTTCCGCTGGTTTTTGCCAGGTCTTTGCGCATCTCTTCGGTAATATATAAAGGCTGTACATCCGATGGATTTACAATACGCCCTTCTTGTAGCGCCAAAGCTTGTAAAATTTTAACCAGACGCATAGCCACCTGAACGGTAGGGTCTGTAGTGACCAAATCACCTACTCGGCGTCCGGTAATCCCACTTGCAATATCAATTACACTTAAACGCGGCAACTGGGTCTGGGCATTAAAAATGGCATAGTCGCTCAGTTTAATTTGCCCTAAATTGATCTTGTTTGAAGCAAAACTTTGAATATAAAATTCAATATTATCTGTCTTTGTACAGGTTCCGGAAGCTACACCATTTTTACTATCAAATAATGTAATAAATGTATTTTCTGTATCACTACTACAGTTAAAGTTCAGACCATCGAGTGGATATTCCAGTCCCCATTCCACACAGTTGGTGGTACCGGGAGTACACGTACCATTGGTCGTGGCTTCATCATTTTTTTCTGGAATAACGTTGGCACTTTCCCCACCGCAACCACCGAGTGTGGCCAAAAGTGCAGTTACAGCAAATGGGTATAATAATTTATTTTTCATTTTTTATACTCGAATAGTCCTTATCGAATAGCGACTAATTTTAGTTGTCCATGATTTGTCAGCATCTTGTCTTCGACATCTATAGCTGAGGCTAAAGGTGTCAATAATACGTATTCAGTTTTTGCAGGTATCTGCAGGATCCCTTCAATATGTTCATGTTGAATAATATTCGCCGGCCCTTCCTGATTTTTAAAACCGCCAGCGCCTTCCAGCACACAGCCACGATTGTCTAAAAATACAACAAAAGGCCAATAATAAGTTGGATTTTTTTGGCTTGAAGCATAAGAGTTAATCTGAATATTTTTAATATCAGATTGAAGTTTCACCACTTCAAAATCAAATTCGTCTGCTTTAAGAGGCACACGAGGCCACAGATTGATCGCTTTTTTAAAGCTGATTTCTTTAGCATTTTTAATTTTTTTATCGTTAAAACACTGTTTCCCTAAGCTATCGATGGTTTCAGGCTGTGATATACGATAATAACTTTGTGCCAGTACCACAGGACCAAAATCTAGCTCTGGCGTTTGAAACAGGGCTTTTAACAGGGATTGCCCGACCCCTTTTTCACGCTCAATCGTCTGGATCCGCGTAGTTCCCATATTTTTGTCTACCACACCTTCAGGCATGCTATAGAAACGTTTTTTACCGTCTACATTGAATTCTTTATTTTCCAGATATTCACTATCCACATATTCAATGCCTTCTATCTGGCTAAATCCGGGTTTTTGCACAGTTGCTGCAGAAGATTTAAGGCCAGTATTAGCAATTTGAGGAACTTGAGCTTGTGATTCAGACTTCAATCGCGTTTTAGACTGCGTCCGTTCTGGGGCAATAACTGGTTGTACTGGTTGTACTGGTTGTACTGGTTGTACTGGTTGTACTGGTTGTACTGGTTGTACTGGTTGTACTGGTTGTACTGG